>JBQGON010000006.1:0-48381 GCA_052087065.1 Vibrio sp.
CTGGCTCTTCAGATTGTCCTTCGATTTCTGGCTGGAAGTCAAACGGTTCAGAGACATCATCGGAAGTTAATTCAGGCTCAAATTCTGCGTCTGATTCCAATTCGACGCTGTCTAATAATGGATCTTTTTCTGGAACATTACTGATGAGATCGTCAATGAAATGCTCACTATCAAATAAGTCGCTGTCAGCCTCTTCCTGTGCGCCTTTTTCAATTTCTAAAAGTTCATCGAATAATTCAGTACCATCGTCGGCTTCAGCGTCTGGATCATTCTTTGCGAGTTCTTCCAATTCAGGATCATTTGTCCATGATGCCTCTTCAGAAATATCATCACCTAAAACTTCATCGAGTAAATCGGCACTGTTTGTGTCAAATTCCGGCGTCTCTTCATCACTATTTTCGAAGAGCTCATCAAGCATCTGATCGCTCGATTCAAGCTGACTTAATAATTCTGAATCATCGCTTTCTTCTTCATCAGCACCTTCCATGAGCTCATCAAGTAACGCGACACTGTCATCTTCAAGCTTAAATTCATCATCGCTCTCTTGCTCATCATCAAGCAGCTCGTCGAGCATCGCGGTTTCATCTGAGCTAATCGGTGACTCTGGTTCCTCACGAGCAGGCGTCACCGCCTCTGCTTCATCGAGTAATTCATCTAACAACGCAGCATCATTATCCGTGCCCGGTTGGATCTCTGCCGATTGAGCTTCGCTTTCTAGCGTGTCTAAATCGGGCTCTGCGGAGATGCTATTAAACAATTCATCAAGTTCTTCATCAGAGGCAACACTACTGCTTAGGTCTAAATCTTCTGGTAAACCGAGGTCTAACGGATCGGCCGCCACGTCCTCGGGCTCCGATTCATTAAATAAATCATCCAACATTGACTGATCAAGATCGTTACTCGCTAAATCTTCCGATGGCTCATCGGCATCCAACAATGATTCAATATCATCTTGAGATATTTCTGTCGGTGCAGAAGGTTGATTCTCATCATTGGTCAAATCACCGTCGTCAGCAATACCCGCGAATAGGTCTTCATCATCGTTTTCATCTTCCAGATCAAAATCAATATCGCTACTTGCAAGCTCAGAGAATAGATCATCCTCATTGGTTTCAACGTCAGAATCATCACCGAATAAAGCATCTTCATCACCTGACGATTCACCAAACAAATCGTCATCCAGTTTTAGATCATCATCTTCCATAACCAATGATTCATCGGCCATGACTAACGACGGTTCTTCACTATCAGCTGCAACGACAGTTTCCGCTACGGGTTCGTCTTTTTTACCACGGCCCAGTAACCACACAACCAATAAACCGATGATTAGCCCTGGAATTAAAGCTAATAATGCGAGTAACCAAGGGCTTGAGGACAATTTATCCCACATACTTTCTTGTAACTTTGGATCGCCTTGCTGTTTACTTTGCTGTTCAGCTTGAAGCTTTTCAAATTCCGTGCGAATACGGCTATCATCATTGAGCTTTTCTTTAAGCCCTTTAACCTCTTGTTGCACGTCAGATAACAGTAAACGTAAACGATGATTACGCTCCTCAAGTGCTGATAACTCACTTTGTGAACTATTCAATTCCTTTTCAAAAGTTTTCGCTTGCTTCTCAACAGCCGTATTATTTTTAGCAGCAGTTGATGGTGACGCGGGCGCCTGACGTTTCTTAACCGGCTTCTGAGCGACGCGAGATTCTTTCGCCAAACGTTCTTTGTGTGCCCGCATCACACGGACGGCTTCTGCGGTTGTCGCACTTCTGACTTGAGCTAATGAGGGAATACGCAGCGTACTGCCAGGCAATAAACTGTGGATATTTTGATTTTCAAACGCTTGCGGATTTAAACGATAGATGGCCAGTAACGTTTGCTGCACCGTTACTTGATTTGAAGGACGCAATTTCGATGCGATCGACCATAGCGTTTCGCTTTCAGTGGTGGGTCCAAAAAATTTCGCAGGTTGACTCTCTGCCGATGCGGAGTTGCGCTCCACATTAGTACTGAACTGGGGAGAAGACTGAACTTGACCGCTTGGGCCAATTAAACGAATCCCTTCAGCACGTACAAAAGAAATCTGAGTCACGGCAGCTATTGCCAAAGGCAGTAGCAAACGTTTAAGAAGTTGACGCATATAAGGCTCAGCTATGTGCTTTAAAAAATGAATACCGATCTACTTAATATATCGGAATAATGGGGTAAAACTATAGAAATACGCATAAAAATTTATTTAGTCGCTCAATTATCGTATAGGCCTCACACTATTACTGGTTTTTATCATCTGGCTTCATGCCATTATTGCTTAATCATGAGGCAAAAATAAAGCCAGCACTAGGCTGGCTTTAACACTTATGAGTGCAACACGTTACTTAGCTTCAATTTTTGCCCAAGTATCACGCAAACCAACAGTACGGTTAAACACTAGCGCCTCTGGTGATGAATCTTTATTATCCGCGCAGAAATAACCTAAGCGTTCAAACTGATAACCAAATTCCGCTACGGCTGATTTAAGACTTGGTTCAACAAAACCTTGCTTGACGATCAACGAATCTTCGTTAATTGTTTCTGCAAAATTATCGGCAGAACCTGGGTTAGGCACATTAAACAAACGATCATACAAACGAACTTCAGCTGGCAAGCCATGAGAAGTGGATACCCAGTGAATCACGCCTTTAACCTTACGTCCATCAGTCGGGTTCTGACCCAACGTTTCATTGTCGTAGGTACAGTAAATCGTCGTGATATTGCCTTCTGCATCTTTTTCAATGCGTTCAGCTTTAATGACATAGGCGCCACGCAGACGCACTTCCTTGCCTAGTACCAAACGTTTGTATTTCTTGTTGGCTTCTTCACGGAAGTCTTCACGTTCAATCCAAACTTCACGCGTAAACGGCACTTCGCGAGTTCCCATTTCAGGCTTGTTCGGATGATTTTGTAGAGCTAACGTTTCGACTTGATCCGCGTCGTAGTTTTCAATCACGACTTTAACCGGATCCAACACCGCCATTGCACGTGGGGCATTTTCATTTAAATCGTCACGAATACACGACTCTAAAGAACCAAACTCAATTAAGTTCTCTTGTTTAGTCACGCCAATACGCTGGCAGAATTCGCGAATTGAACCAGGAGTAAAGCCTCGGCGGCGCAACCCTGAAATGGTTGGCATACGCGGGTCATCCCAACAATCCACCAATTTTTCTGTCACTAATTGATTAAGCTTACGTTTTGACATCACAGTGTATTCTAAGTTTAGACGACTAAACTCGTACTGATGCGGGATACAATCAACGGTGATGTTCTCCAGAACCCAATCATATAAACGACGGTTATCTTGGAACTCAAGCGTACAGATAGAATGAGTAATCCCTTCTAACGCATCAGAAATACAGTGTGTAAAATCGTACATTGGATAAATGCACCATTTATCACCGGTTTGATGGTGAGAAGCAAAACGGACACGATACAAAACAGGATCGCGTAGCACCATAAACGATGATGACATATCAATTTTTGCACGTAAGCAAGCGGTACCTTCCGCAAACTCGCCCTGACGCATTTTTTCAAACAGCGCAAGGTTTTCTTCAATCGGACGATCACGATAAGGACTGTGTTTGCCTGGTGCAGTCAATGTACCTCGGTATTCACGAATCTGCTCTGGACTTAGCTCTTCAACATACGCTAAGCCTTTGTTAATCAGTTCGACTGCATATGCGTAAAGCTTATCGAAGTTGTCAGAAGAATAGTGAATATCTCCTGCCCATTCGAAGCCTAACCAGCTGACGTCTTGCTTAATCGACTCAACATATTCAAGCTCTTCTTTTTCAGGGTTAGTATCGTCAAAACGTAAATTACACTGTCCCTGATAGTCCTGAGCAATACCAAAGTTCAAACAGATCGACTTGGCGTGCCCGATATGCAGATAACCGTTCGGCTCTGGCGGAAAACGAGTATGCACGCTAGTGTGTTTACCATCGGCTAAATCTTTATCAATGATTTGGCGGATGAAATTCGATGGACGAGCCGCAGCTTCACTCATCTATAGCACCTCAATTTTATTTAGTATTGTCAGAAAATGTGTCGCTGTCTTATCAAAAAGCTAACTCGGATGATAATCGCGATGATGGCAGTAATGATCCACAATTCTCAACAGATGCACAATAGAAACTATGCGTTTACCGCAATTATTTCTCTGGGGGCTGTTTAAAAGCTGCGCATCAAACCAAAAAAGCCCTCATTTGAGGGCTTTTATCGTCATTCAATAGGAAGAACAACTTACTCTGTATCGATTTCTTTCATTTCACCGGCAATGATTTCAGCCATTGGCCCCAAGATAACTTGAATGCTTGTCTGGCTTAATTTTACCACACCCATCGCACCTAAGGCTTTCAATTCACCTTCATCAATCGAGCGGCTATCTTTAACAGTTAGACGCAAGCGGGTAATACACGCATCGATATTATCGAGATTGGCATGCCCACCTAACGCGGTCAGATACTGCTTAGCTAACTCTTTATTGCTGGTTGAACCTTGTGACTTACCTTGCTGTGGTGCTACTGCAACATCGTCTTCACGGCCCGGTGATTTAAGGTTGAAGGCGCGAATTGCTACATAGAACGTAATGAAGTAGAGGAAAAAGAACCCAAACCCAATCAACAATAGCGTTAGCGGTTTGGTCGCCAGTCCCCAGTTTAAGACAAAGTCAAGTAAACCGGCTGAGAATCCAAAGCCATCAAGCGTACCAAACGCATTAGCGATAACCATTGAAAGCCCAGTAAAGACCGCATGTATCGCATACAATGCTGGTGCTAAGAAAACGAATAAAAACTCTAAAGGTTCCGTAATACCAGTTAAAAAGGCACAAAACGCAACGGAGAATAACATACCGCCGACTTGCGCGCGTTTTTCCATTGGCGCGCACAGATACATGGCTAGCGCTGCGCCCGGCAGACCGAACATCATCACGGGGAAGAAACCATTCATAAAGCGACCAGCACTTAAGTCACCACCAAAGAAACGGTTCAAATCGCCTGTTTTTATAGTATCAGTGACCGAGTTAACCACGGCTGTCACATTTGGTGTCACCGAATTGACAAAATGGAAAGTATGCTCATTTCCGACCACTAAAGACTTCGCAATATCCGGTGCGACACACAACTTGGTGATATTTGGTAACGCATTCGCTGCTGCATGCGCATTAGAGACGATAATTTCCTGACAGGTCCCCATACCAAACCAGAAATACGAGTTAAGTACGTGATGTAATCCTACTGGAATTAAGGCGCGATTAAGCACACCGTAGACAAATTCGCCTAAAGACCCAGAAGAAGAAATACCATGAGCTAACGCATCTAACGCAGACTGCACATAAGGCCAAACAAAGCCTAACAGACCACCAGCAATTAAAGAAAAGACCCCTGCCATAATTGGGACTAAACGACGACCGGAGAAAAAAGCTAACCATTGCGGTAAACTGGTTTTATAGAAGGCATTGTACGAATGGCCCGCAATGATCCCGGCAAAGATTCCACCGAAAAATGAAAGATCATTCTCAGCATTAATGGTTTTCGCTGTAGCCGTCAGAACAAAATAAGCAACCACTCCGGCAAGACCTGCCGCTCCGGCGCCATCGACTGATAACCCAACCGCAATTCCCAAACCAAATAACAACGCTAAGTGGTCAAATATCGCTCCACCTGCATTGGCCATAAAAGGGATATCAAGTAAATCTCCTTGTCCCAAACGAAGCAATAATGCTGCTACCGGAAGCGTTGCAATTGGTAACATAAGAGCTTTACCTAGCTTCTGTGCATATCCTAAAATGTTCACGTCATATTTCTCCAGTTAGATGTCCGTATCTCAGTTAGTCACTTTTTTTACTTACTCAATTTAGTCGCATATAGTGTATGCAGATGTACCAAAACATCAAACATAACACTCACTACAACGTGACAAAGATCACCATATTGGTTAAATAAAATTTTACAGGTTGGTCAATTACCACAACTTATTTTTTTGTGTAAAATATGAATACTTCGCGGTATGATAAAAATAACGATAGTATATGAAACTGGCGGAATAATTAATCCTTATCTTGCCTGTTGTTGCTTGAAATTGTCGTGATATATCAGATTGCTTAAACACGGGTCTAACCATTGACCAGCGTTGCATGTGTCGCAACATCATCAAAATTAGAGAAGTAAAGGAATAAAAATGAAATACGCGTTAGTTAATGGCAAAATTTTTACTGGCGAAACTATTTTGACCGATCATGGAATAATCATTAACGATCAGACCATCCATGACATCGTTCCTTGTCATGCGCTTCCTCAAGATATCCCACGTATTGATGTCAACGGTGCCAATATCTCCCCTGGATTTATCGACTTACAATTAAATGGTTGTGGTGGCGTCATGTTCAATGACGATATCAGTGTTAATACATTACACACCATGCACCACGCCAATTTGCTTTCTGGCTGTACTAACTTTCTTCCCACACTGATCACGTCATCGGATGAAAATATGCAGCAAGCGGTACAAGTCGCGCGCGATTATATGACTCAGACTCCCAATCAAGTGCTCGGTCTGCATCTAGAAGGCCCTTACCTCAATCCTGAAAAAAAAGGCATTCATAATATGGAATATATCCGCCAATCGAACCAATCGATGGTGGATTTTATATGTCAGAATCAAGATGTGATTGCGCAGCTGACTATGGCGCCAGAAATGAACGACCCCGCGCATATCCGTCAACTCGCTGACGCCGGAATTACCGTTTCTTTAGGCCATACCAACTGCTCTTATCAACAAGCCAAGGCGGGCTTTGCGGCAGGTATGACGTCCGCCACTCATCTGTTTAATGCCATGTCATCCATCACTGGACGCGAGCCAGGTGCGGTGGGTGCCATTTATGATACGCCGAGTATTTATGCGGGTGTCATTGCCGATGGATTTCACGTCGATTTCGCCAATATTCGCATCGCCAAGCACATCAAAAACGAAAAGCTCATCTTAGTGACTGATGCAACAGCCCCTGCAGGTGCTGATATTGAGTCCTTTATTTTTGTCGGTAAAACAGTATATTACAAAGATGGGAAGTGCATTGATGAAAATGGCACTTTGGGTGGCTCAGCACTGACCATGAATCAAGCAATCAAAAATTCAGTTAAATATGTGGGTATCGCACTGGATGAAGCGCTACGTATGGCTACACTCTATCCAGCGCAATCTATTGGTATAGATAAACAATTCGGTCGAATTGCACCGGGATATATCGCCAATCTTGCAATCTTCGACTGTGACTTGAATGTAGAGGCTACAGTCGTAAACGGACAATATGGAAAACACGAAGAATGACTGGCGGACAAATCGGTAATGTAGATTTAGTAAAACAATTAAACAGCGCAATTGTCTATCGTTTAATTGATCAACAAGGCCCAATCTCAAGGATTCAAATTGCCGATGTGAGTCAGCTAGCTCCGGCGAGCGTGACCAAAATTACTCGTCAGCTACTTGAACGCGGATTAATTAAAGAAGTTGCGCAGCAAGCCTCTACTGGAGGACGCCGCGCGATTTCCCTGACAACCGAAGTGGCCCCGTTCCACTCAATAGCGGTGCGCGTCGGGCGCGACTACATTTATCTAGGTTTGTATGATTTATCAGGAAAAGAAAAGGTTCTCGAACGACAATTTTTTGCCTATAACACGCAAGAAGAGTTGGTCAGTGGACTGATACGCTTTATTGAGGATTTTAAACAGCGCCATGCGCATCAAATCGCCCAGTTGATTGCGATTAGCATCGTTTTGCCAGGATTAATTAATCCAGAAGATGGCGTGATTGAGTACATGCCCAATATCAATATTGAGGTCGAGAAATTGCATCTGGTTGGCATTCTCGAACAACATTTCCAAATAAGCTGTTTCGTTGGGAACGATGTGCGTACCCTCGCGTTAGCCGAGCATTATTTCGGGGCCAGTAAAGACAGTTATGATTCAATTGTCGTGAGTGTGCATCACGGTGTTGGCTCAGGGATCATCGTCAACGGGCAAGTATTTTTAGGTCATAATCGTAATGTCGGAGAAATAGGCCACATTCAAGTTAACCCGATGGGTGAACGTTGCCAATGTGGCAATTTTGGTTGTTTAGAGACCATCGCGTCTGAGCCTGCCATCATTCAGCATATCCGCCAACGCTTAGAGCAAGGTTACCCATCCTCATTACCACATAATGAGCTGCTCAATATCGAAACCATTTGCCATCATGCCAATAATGGCGATGAACTTGCCACGATGGCGCTCACCCAAGCCGCCAACGACTTAGGTAAAGCCATTGCGATGACCGTCAATATGTTTAACCCCCAAAAGATTGTCATTGCAGGAAAAATCAATCTAGCAGAAGGCATTGTCTACCCAGCTCTACAACGTAATATCGCTCATCAATCGTTACACGCGTTCCGTCAGCAGCTTACCATTGTTCCATCAAGTATTGATGACCACCCAGCGCTCAATGCCTTTGCTTTAATCAAGCGAGCGATGCTAAATGGTGATTTACTGCAAAAATTACTCGATTAATCGCCTCCATATTGCAAAACAGGGACATGACCAACGGGAGTGTCCTATAGTCTAAGTAATTCATTACCCTATAAATGCAGTGTTAGAACTCGTCGAACGATTATGGAATTGATTTTTATCTTAACGGCGTTCATCGCCGGCTTGGTGGTCATAAAGTGCCACCTCCCCCCCATGGTTGGATTCTTAATTACCGGGTTTGCTCTGCATGCCTATGGTTATGAATCGAATGAAACCATCAATCAGCTCGCTGATTTGGGGGTCACGCTATTACTTTTCTCTATCGGCCTAAAACTGGACATAAAAACGCTGATCTCAAAAGAGATTTGGCTGAGTGCCACATTACACAACATCCTATGCACTCTGATGTTTACGCTGGGTTTATTGGCGTTACAGTTTCTGGGGCTCAGTTCAATCGCTCAACTTGGGCTTGGACAACTGGTATTGATTGGTTTTGCACTCTCGTTTTCTAGTACGGTGTTTGCCGTTAAGTCTCTGCAAGAAAAAGGCGAGATGAATGCCATCTACGGCACGATTGCCATCGGCATTCTCGTCATGCAAGACATATTTGCCGTAATTTTCCTTTCGGCATCCACCGGTAAACTCCCCGAATGGTATGCAATACTGTTATTTTTATTACCACTAGCACGGCCACTTCTTCATAAGGTTATGGATTGGGTGGGTCACGGTGAAATGCTGGTTTTATTCGGTTTTTTTGCTGCCCTCGTATTAGGCGGAGGCTTATTCCAATGGGCCGAATTGAAACCCGATTTGGGCGCTATCATTCTGGGTATGCTGCTATCAGGTCATACAAAAACATCAGAACTTGCTAAGTCACTCTTCAATTTAAAAGAAATGTTTTTGGTCTGCTTTTTCTTAAATATTGGTTTATCGGCAGAGCCAACACTAACGGGCTTATTACTTGCCCTACTGCTCCTTCTGCTACTACCGCTAAAAGGCGTATTGTACTTTTGGTTACTTCACAAGCACCGCTTACGCGTTCGGACATCTTTACTGGCATCACTAAGCTTATTTAACTACAGTGAATTTGGACTCATTGTTGCTGGTATCGCCTTTAAGTTAGGTTGGCTACCGAACGACATAATGGTAACCATCGCCATAGCGGTACCATTATCCTTTATCCTTGCTGCGCCACTTGGCCGCCAAGGACATGCGCTGTACCAAAAAACCTCTCAGTGGGTAAAACCACAAAGTAGCGACCTCCTCAATCCCAAAGATGGCATTATCAATCCAGGTAATGCTCAGGTGTTAATTTTAGGCATGGGGCGTATTGGTTCGGGGGCATACGACGAACTTCATCAGCGCTACGGTAATATCTGCCTTGGCATTGAGTTAACCCCAGATGCTTCTGCCAAACATCAGACAGAAGGTCGTAATGTCATTACTGGCGATGCGACCGATCCAGACTTTTGGGAACGGATTCTTGTCAAAGACAGTGTTAAACTCGTGTTGCTGGCGATGCCACATAACCAAGCGAATAGAATCGCCTTGGATCTTCTCAAAGCCCATCAGTTTAAAGGTAACATCGCCGCTATCGCTGAGTACAATGACCAGACCACAGAACTGATTGAGGCCGGAGCTCACGCAGCCTACAACGTCTATAACGAGGCGGGAACAGGGTTTGCCCGCCACGTTTGTGATGAACTAAAAACGGAATTTTCCGCTCACTCCTAGTCGCCTCCATGATGAGAGGGGCCACATGAGCACCTCTCATTGACGGTACGATTCTGTCAATCCATTCACTTTTCGCGACGTTTTTTACTCAAGCCGTTGCATTTACCACCAATTTATGGAAATTATTCATATAATTGGTAAATTTATTAAATAATATTCACACAACACCCTATTTAGTCAATTTAAGTACAATAATCGGTTGCTTTTTTTAAGTAAAGTGGCAAATTGAATACATGAGATAAAGTCGTATTCAAAAAGGAAAGTTGTATGTGTTCTATCTTCGGGATCTTAGATATAAAAAGCGATGCAGAAACGCTGCGCCCATTAGCGCTACAAATGTCGAAAAAGCTCCGACATCGTGGGCCTGATTGGTCAGGAATTTATACAGCCGATCATGCAATTTTGGCGCATGAGCGTCTCGCTATTGTCGGTTTAAATAGTGGCGCACAACCGTTATATAGCCCAGATAGAAAACTTGTCCTTGCCGTCAATGGTGAAATTTACAATCACAAAGAAATCCGTGCTCGTTACGAAGGCGTGTACGATTTTCAAACAGAATCGGATTGTGAAGTCATTCTCGCGCTCTATCAAGATAAAGGTGTGGACTTATTGGAAGAGCTAAACGGCATCTTCGCTTTCGCTCTCTACGACGAAGAAAACGATAAATTCTTGGTTGGACGTGACCATATTGGCATTATTCCGCTTTACCAGGGCTATGATGAATTAGGTAACTACTACGTCGCATCAGAAATGAAAGCCTTGACGCCTGTTTGTAAAACCATCAGTGAGTTTCCTCCTGGCCATTTTTACCGTTCGGGTGCGAGTGAACCACAGCGTTACTATGAACGCGACTGGTTTGAGTACAACGCGGTTCAAGATAATGTCTCTAACAAAGCAGAACTTAAGGAAGCATTAGAAGCGGCAGTCAAACGCCAACTGATGACGGATGTTCCCTATGGTGTATTACTTTCCGGTGGCTTAGATTCTTCCATCACTTCAGCGGTTGCCAAACGGTTTGCAGCCATGCGGATCGAAGACGATGAACAATCCACGGCATGGTGGCCACAATTACACTCATTCGCGGTTGGGCTTGAAGGCGCTCCTGATTTAAAAGCGGCGCGCGAAGTCGCGGATCAAATCGGTACCGTGCACCATGAAATGACATACACCATTCAAGAAGGTTTGGATGCCATTCGTGATGTGATTTACCACATTGAAACATACGATGTCACCACTATCCGTGCTTCAACACCGATGTTTCTGATGGGGCGTAAAATCAAGGCAATGGGCATTAAAATGGTTCTGTCTGGTGAAGGCGCTGATGAATTATTCGGAGGTTACCTCTATTTTCATAAAGCCCCCAATACTCAAGAGTTCCATGAAGAAACCGTACGAAAACTGTTGGCATTGAACTTGTTTGATTGCGCACGAGCAAACAAATCGTTGGCAGCTTGGGGCGTTGAAGGACGAGTTCCGTTCTTAGACAAAGAATTTATTGATGTCGCCATGCGATTGAATCCAAAAGATAAGATGTGCGGCAATGGCAAAATCGAAAAGCATATCTTACGCGAGTGTTTTGAAGATTACTTACCCGCTTCTATCGCATGGCGTCAAAAAGAGCAATTCTCTGATGGTGTCGGCTATGGCTGGATCGATGCACTAAAAGAACAAGCAGAAGAAAAAGTCTCAGAGCAAAAAATGGAAGCCGCAGCATTCCGGTTCCCATACAACACGCCGACAACCAAAGAAGGCTACTTATATCGTGAAATTTTTGAAGAGTTATTCCCGCTAGAATCAGCCGCTCACTGCGTGCCGGGGGGGCCATCAGTGGCGTGTTCGAGTGCGAAAGCGATCGAATGGGATGAATCCTTCAAAAACTGCATTGACCCATCGGGTCGTGCGGTACAAAACGTCCATAACGAAGCTTATTAACGTTACGTGCGTTTATAAAATAAAAAGGGGCCGATATCGCCCCTTTTTTATTGCTCTCAATCAGTCGAAACTATGATTGCTCCAACGGTTTGAAATTTTTGTTATCGATACTCAGTTCGACTTTCTGATTGATCATTTTAACCAACATAATAGAACGTGTTTCGCCATCAGGTTCCTGATATACCGCCTCTATTCCTGCAAACTGCCCACCAGTCACCATCATTTGTTCGCCTTTTTGTGGCACTTGTTTTTGCACCACCAGCAATCCTTGTTCTTCAACCGATTGTAAGTCAGAGACCAATTGCTCACTGATACACTTTGGCTGGGCACCAAAGCGCACAAAATCGACCACTCCGCGCGTTGAGCGTATTGAGGTAAAACTAGGCCCTAGCTCGACATCGAAACAGATAAACACGTAAGAAGGAAACAAAGGTTCTTTAACCACCTGACGTTTGTTTCTGAGCACTTTCTCAACCCTAACTTCAGGGTAATAGCATTCTACCCCTTGGTTCTCTAGGTTTAGCTTCGCTCTTCGCTGTTCGCCCCGCTTACAATATAAAAGATACCAAGATTTCATAGACCCAACCATTGTGCTTTTTAAACGATCTTAACACATCTCTTTGTCGATACGATATCACAACCATACATGGCATCATTTGTTCTACTCAATACTAGAATCACCATAAATACCTATCACAGAATGTCTATGTAAACTTTTTATTTTTGCAATATAAATTTGCTAATCATCACAATAATTTGTAAGATTTTATAACTTAATGATTATGATAATAAAAAATAAAGTAGTTTAAAATTCCATCAATTAAAATCATTGCGGTTTAAAAAACTATTCTGTATATGTATTAATGGAATAATAAACTTATAATAACACTTAAAACAGTGACACTATTCTAAAGTTAATTTTAGGGACTATTGCTCAACTTGAGGGTGCCTAGGTTTAGTGCGTTACACCACCCCTTTCGAGGGCCTTTACAGGAATTTTCATATGTCTGACTTGAATGTTTTCAAGCAACCTAAGTCGTTCTATCTCATTTTCTCTATCGAATTTTGGGAACGCTTTGGTTTTTATGGGATGCAAGCCATCCTTACCGTTTATTTAGTAAAAATAATGGGAATGGACGAATCAACATCTTTCGTTCTTTTCGGTGCGTTTTCAGCACTTATCTACGGCTTTGTAGCTGCTGGCGGCTGGATTGGTGATAAAGTCATTGGGACCAAACGCGCCATTACACTCGGAGCCATCATAATGATGGTCGGCTATACTCTGCTAGGATTATCAACAGCTGGGCAAGATATTGGCGGCCCGACTCTGATTTATGTCGCAATGGGCTTTATTACCGTTGGTAATGGTTTGTTTAAAGCAAACCCATCAAGCTTACTCGCGAAAGTCTACGATGATAATGATCCACGCCTTGATGGCGCATTTACGCTGTATTATATGGCAATTAATGTGGGTTCTTTGATTTCAATGATTCTGAGCCCGCTCGTCGCGCAAAAATTGGGGTATGGATTGGCATTTGGTATGAGTGCTGTAGGCCTTCTAATCACCGCCCTGAACTTTATTGCGTGTTTAAAGATGTTGAAATCGGTTGGCTCTCCCGCAGACCTCGCGCCTGTGAAAAAGCGTAATCTGATGATTGTCATCGCCGGTTCGATCATCGCCAGCTTTGTGTGTGCCTACCTGCTACAACACTTGGCGCTCGCACACGGCATTCTCGTGATTGCTGGATTAAGCATTTTGTTCTTCTACTTCAAAGAAGCCTTTGCTTTAACCGGTATTGAACGTCAAAAAATGTTTGTCGCGTTTGTTTTAATGCTGCAAGGTGTTGTGTTCTTTGTCTTGTATTTCCAAATGCCAACCTCACTGAACTTCTTTGCCATTCATAATGTGAGTCACTCACTACTCGGATTCTCTGCCGAACCTGAGCAATTCCAAGCCTTGAACCCGTTTTGGATTATGGTCGCCAGTCCTGTACTCGCAATCATCTACAGCAAAGTCGGTGAACGTCTATCGATGCCTTATAAATTTGCCACCGGTATGGTGCTCTGTGCACTATCATTTCTGGTGCTTTCTTGGGGCAGTAACTTTGCCAATGAGCAAGGTATCATCAGTTCCAATTGGCTCGTTGCGAGCTATTTCTTCCAATCGATTGGTGAACTACTCGTGTCTGGACTTGGACTGGCAATGGTTGCGCAGTTAGTGCCACAACGCATGATGGGCTTCGCGATGGGCATGTGGTTCTTAACATCTGCGACCGCCGCTGTGATTGCCGGTTGGGTAGCAAGTTTAACCTCGGCACCAAAAGGTATTGAAGACGCTCACGCATCATTGGTTATCTATAGTGATATCTTCGGTAAAATAGGTTACACCACCGCAGCCATTGCTGTATTTACCTTTATCATCGCGCCCAAGCTGACTAAGATCACGCGCGGTGGTAGTGCGCAAGCGATGCAAGAAGCAACGGCTTCTTAACTGGCCATTCGATACACACCGCAAAAAAAACCTCGCGATTCGCGAGGTTTTTTTATAGCTCTCTAAATGACGCCACTTAGTTTTGCAGTAAATTAGTTTTGCAGTAAATAAGGACTAACGATTGACGACATCATTTCAATATGTGAGTCACTGTCATTTAAACAGGGAATGTACCGAAACTGTTGTCCACCCGCATTCATAAAGATCTCTTTATTTTGCTCCTGAATTTCTTCTAATGTTTCTAAACAATCTGATGAAAAACCAGGGCATAAAACATCAATATTTTTATGATCTTGTAACGGTAGTTTTTCTAACGTTTTATCCGTGTACGGCTGCAACCATTCTTCACGCCCAAAGCGAGATTGATAGGTCATCATCATCGATTCAGAATCTAACCCTAACTCTTCCTTAAGCAATTCGGTGGTACGTAAGCAATGGAACGGATAAACATCACCATTATCTGCATAGCGCTTAGGAATTCCATGAAACGAACACAATAGATACTGTCCTTGACCTTGGGTCTTCCATGTTTCACGTACCTGATCAGCTAACGCTTTGATATAAGCAGGATGATCGTGATAATCGCGAATAAAGGTTATTTCAGGTAAAACAGGGATGGACTTTAAACTTTTCGCCATGCCATCGAAAACCGCGGCATTGGTGGATGAAGAATATTGTGGGTACAGCGGAAGTACTACAATACGCTCGACCCCTTGTCCTTGTAACTCTTGAATACCATGCTTGATACTTGGCTGGCCATAGTTCATACCAAGTGCAACAGGGACCGACAGATGCTCTTGCAGTTTTGAACGTTGGCGTTTTGAATACACCATTAGCGGTGAACCTTCATCCATCCAGATCGACTGGTACAGTTTAGCCACACGTGGAGAACGAATTGGCAATATGATGCCATGTAATAACGGGCACCATAACCAGCGAGTTAAATCGACCACGCGCTTGTCATGAAGAAACTCCCCTAAAAAACGTTTTACAGCTGGCCCAGTAGGCTCATCAGGTGTGCCTAAATTCACCAGCAAAACACCGACTTTTTTATTGTTATCCATATTGTCCTTCTACGCTGGTTCAATACAAGTGAGTGACTATATTACCTCACTATACACGTATAAAAAAAGCGACCTTAGGTCGCTCTTAAATTAACACTGTTACAACAAGTGCTTAAGATAATGCTTTTTCAATATCAGCACTAACGTCAGTCACTGCTTTCGTACCGTCAAACTTCAAGTATTGAGTATTGCCAGCTTCTGCTTCTTTACTGTAGTACTCAATCAACGGCGCAGTTTGTGAATGGTATACATTCAAGCGTGCACGAACCGTTTCTTCTTTATCATCATCGCGCACAACCAGATCTTCACCAGTTACATCGTCTTTACCTTCCACTTTTGGTGGGTTGTAAATCGCATGATAAGTACGGCCTGATGGCAAGTGAGCACGGCGACCAGCCATACGCTCAACAATCACATCATCAGCGACATCAAACTCAATCACGTAATCAATGTTGATACCCATTTCTTTCAAACCATCGGCTTGAGGAATCGTGCGAGGGAAACCATCCAGTAGGAAACCTTGTTCACAATCAGGTTGAGCAATACGCTCTTTGATCAGACCTAAGATAATATCATCAGAAACCAATTGACCTGCATCGATAACCGCTTTCGCTTTTTTACCTAATTCAGTTCCGGCTTTTATCGCGCCACGTAACATATCGCCCGTCGAGATTTGTGGAACACCAAATTTCTCTTGGATAAATTGGGCTTGAGTACCTTTGCCGGCACCTGGAGCACCTAAAAGAATGATGCGCATGTTTGATCCTCTTAATAAACTAACGAGTTATACCGAAGCTCACTGGTTTATACGATAAACTTCGGTATAAAAAAGCTCCGCTCTTAGCCGTGCCATATTCTACACGGGTTCGTCATGAACGTTGGGGCTGTGATTCTACCATAGAAAACACCTAAAAATGAGGCATCTCATAGAAAAAACCAACCAACCGCGCTAAATTCTTACTATTAATACTGATAGTTGACATAAAAAAGCTCGCGCTAGCGCGAGCTTTTTATGACTAGTTAACGATCTTATTTACCAAGCAGTTGGTTCACTGCGGTAAGGAATTGAGAAGGATCTTCCATCGAACCACGCTCAGCCAGCATCGCTTGACCAAGCAATACTTCAACCCAACGACCAAAGACTTCTTCGTCTGGCTCATCGGCCATACGAGTCACCATCGCATGCTCAGGGTTCAGCTCAAGAATGTATTTCACTTCTGGTGCTGCTTGGCCTGCCGCTTCAAGCAATTTCGCCATCTGCGTGCCCATTTCCATGTCATCGGTGACCACAACGGCTGGCGTATTGGCCAACTTAAAGGTGGTACGAACTTCTTTCACACGCCCACCTAGGTAGGTTTGTACGCGTTCGACAACATTTTTAAACTCTTCTTGCGTTTCTTTGCGCTTTTCTTGTTCTTCCGCGTCTTCAAACTGGCTTAAATCTAAGCCTGCTTTAGTGATCGATTGGAACTGTTTGCCGTCGAACTCGTTTAGGTAGTTCATCAAGAACTCATCAATACGATCGTACATTAAGACGACTTCAATACCCTTCGACTTAAATTGCTCTAAGTGCGGACTGTGTTTTGCCGCTGTGTAGCTATCTGCCGTTAGGTAATAGATCTTATCTTGACCATCTTTCATACGAGAAACGTAATCAGCGAGTGAAACGGTCTGGTCTTCAGTGTCGTTCTGCGTCGTCGCGAAGCGCAGCAAATTGGCGATCTTCTCTTTATTTGAGAAATCTTCTGCTGGACCTTCTTTAATCACTAGGCCAAATTCTTTCCAGAACGCTTGATATTTCTCTTCATCGTTTTTCGCTAAGCGCTCTAACATGGTGAGCACACGTTTAGTACATGCGCTACGCAGTGACTGTGTGACTTTATTATCTTGTAATAATTCACGAGAGACATTCAACGGCAAATCGTTTGAGTCAATTAAACCACGCACGAAGCGTAGGTAAGATGGCATGAATTGAGCCGCATCATCCATAATAAAGACGCGTTGTACGTACAATTTAAGGCCATGCTTATGCTCACGATTAAACATATCCCAAGGGGCTTTCGACGAGATATACAGTAAACTGGTGTAATCGTTTTTACCTTCGACCTTATTGTGACTCCAAGTCAGTGGATCCGCGAAGTCATTACTGATGTGTTTATAAAACTCTTGGTATTCTTCATCTGTAACGTCTGATTTGCTGCGAGTCCATAAAGCTTGAGCTTTGTTGACCTGCTCCCACTTAGTTTCTCCTGTCTCTTTGCCTTCTTCGTCTTTCTCGGCAGTTTGCAGATAAACAGGAATACTAATGTGATCCGAGTATTTAGAGATAACGTCACGTAAACGCCACTCAGAAAGGAATTCTTTGCCTTCTTCACGAAGGTGCAAAATGATGTCGGTACCGCGAGACTCTTTATTTACGGTAGCGATAGTGTATTCACCCTCACCTTCTGAGTGCCACTCTACACCTTCACTCGCATCTGCGCCTGCAGCACGTGTACGCACAGTCACACCGTCGGCGACAATGAATGCAGAATAGAAACCCACCCCAAATTGACCGATCAATTGTGAGTCTTTATTTTGTTCTTCCGACAATTTTTCGAAAAAGTCAGCGGTACCCGATTTAGCGATAGTACCTAGGTTTTCAATCACATCTTCACGACTCATACCAATACCATTATCTGATACTGTAATAGTATTCGAGTCGCTATCGAACGATAACTTCACACCTAAATCCGCGTCACCCTGATAGAGTTCAGTATTGGAAAGTGCACGAAAGCGTAGCTTATCCGCCGCATCGGATGCGTTCGAAATCAATTCACGCAAAAAGATCTCTTTGTTTGAATACAAAGAGTGAATCATGAGATGAAGTAACTGTTTTACTTCTGACTGAAAGCCACGTGTTTCTTTATTTGCTGTTGCAGTGTCGCTCATAATTGCTCCATTACTTCATAAACACATTGCTGTATTCCACCGAAGAATACAGCAGGTTAAGGACTGCTTTTATACATGAGGCTTAACCTTATAAATTCAAGCCTACTGATTAAAAAATTGGGAAAATTTATTTGGAATACATAAGTTTTTGTATAATTTTTTATAAAGGAAGCTAAAAAATGCTATAGTCTTAACTCTTAATTAACTCATTGACAGGGATTATCCCCTTAGGATAAAAGTCAAAAAATCTAATACTTATAAAAGAAGATATCGATGAGTAGCATAGGCCCAAAGTTCATTCTCGAAGATAGATTTATCTTTCACCCGACGAGTAACTCATTAGTTGATAAAGAAGTCGAAGACGACATTGTCCGTCTAGGCAGTAATGAAAGTCGTATCTTGCTAATGCTGTCACAGCATCCGAATGAAGTTATCTCTCGAAACGAACTGCATGATTTTGTTTGGCGGGAACAAGGATTTGAAGTCGATGATTCAAGCTTAACGCAAGCCATTTCGACCTTAAGAAAAAATCTGCATGATTCCACCAAGTCACCAAGATTCGTCAAAACCGTCCCAAAACGTGGTTATCAGTTAATCTGTACTGTCGCGATATTATCTGAACATTCTGACGATCAATTAGAATTAACTGCGTCTGCAGCACACGATGAGGTATATTCCGACGAACTTGATGATGCCTCTTCCGTTATTGAGCTTAATTCCCATCATGAGGGTGAATCAGCCGTTGACGAAGATCAGGAGTCAGACAGTGCGTCATTAAGCGAACATCATGATGCACAAGAGCATGAAAATAATAGTGTAAACAATGCTAAGCGACTGAGCGTATTTACTAAAATCGCCTTAGTGATTGCTATTCTTGCGCCAATTTTCGCCCTGGTATTAGTCAGTCCAACGAAAGCTAAATTCAGACATATCACGACGATTAATGGCATTATAATTAATGCACCAGTCAATCAACCCGAATTGACTAGTTGGTTACCATCAATCAAGCATTGTGTGGACACTTACAGTAAAAATCATTCAGGTGAATACCATCCGACCGAAGTTATCGCCACGGGTGGCAATGACAATATATTGGTGTTGAATTATATCCATCAACCGAAGTATTCATCACAAAATTTTACTGTTAAGATCTTGGCTGACCAGCACGATCTATCGCAGATCTGCCAGTAGTCAGAGGTGTAATTCAATGACGAAAAAATTCGTATTTTTCATTCTGTTTATCTTATATGCATTTTCAGCTTGGTTGTATTTCGATAGTGATTTAAAAGTGGAACAGTTGCTATCCTCACGCGAATGGCAAGCCCACATCGTGACTCGCTTAGAAAAAGAGCGTACGGTCGGCCCTCTCACTCGTGTCGACGTAACCTCAAATATGAAATACTTACCCAACGGCACGTACTTACGCGTTTCCGTGATGTCTTTGTATGCCGGGAACAAATCGACCCCCGATAGCATCATTAATATTTCAGAAACCGGAAACTGGGATGTCAGTGATAACTATTTGCTGGTCACACCTAAACAATTTAAAGACGTATCGAATAGCCAGAATCGTGACTTCACCACTGAACAAGTCAAACTCATTACTCAGTTTTTCAAAATGGATGCAGAACAGAGCCGTCGGATTGATATCATTAATAATAAAACAATATTGTTAACTAGCTTAAGCCATGGTTCACAAATTTTATTTAGTAACTGACTAGTGATTCAATGAAACCAATACGTGGTATGAGCCGATACCGACGTTGTCTTACGAGTCCATATTGTGTTGCTGCCTCTCTTTTTGGTTCCTTGCTTGCAGGTTGATAAGCGGCAAAGAACATTCACTTTAGCTCAGCCGCACTTTTATCGATACATCCTGTCAGAATCTTAGCGAGAAGCTTATAAGTAGAGTATGATTTCTATAGAGATTTCGTTATTGCATACAAGCTATAGATAGGGAGAGACAATGAAGATTCTCATTACTGGAGGAACTGGCCTGATTGGCAAAGAGTTACTGAAGCTAATCATGACTCATCATTTAGTGGTGCTGACGCGCGATCCAGTCGCAGCCCAACATCAGCTCTCGCACATCCATTCGGGGAATCTAAGTTTCATCCAATCACTGAACGATTTTACCTCGCTTGATGAATTTGATGCGGTGATCAACCTAGCTGGCGAACCCATTGCGGATAAACGCTGGTCTAAACAGCAAAAACGGCGCATCTGTGATAGCCGCTGGGCGATAACCCAGCAGATAGTGGCATTAATCCAAGCCAGTGAACATCCTCCACATACATTAATCAGTGGTTCCGCGGTCGGCTACTATGGCGATCATAAAAATAATGTCATCGACGAAACCGTTGAAGTTCACAGTAATGGTTTCTCTCATTACGTTTGCTCAAATTGGGAAAAAATTGCACTCGGCGCACAAAGCGATAAAACTCGAGTGTGTTTGCTACGTACTGGTGTCGTATTGTCGACAGAAGGCGGCGCATTAAAGAAAATGCTACTCCCCTACCAATTAGGTCTCGGTGGTCCCATCGGGCGCGGGCGTCAATACTTCCCTTGGATTCATATGATCGATATGGTTCAGGGTATTGTTTATTTGCTTGAACATTCCAGTGCCAGTGGCCCTTTTAATCTGTCGGCGCCACACCCTGTCACCAATAAAGAATTCAGCAAATGTCTCGCACAGACACTGAAACGACCGCACATTCTTTTTACCCCAACATCGGCGATCAAACTTGTGATGGGACAATCTTCCGAGCTACTCTTAGATAGCCTCAGAGCGAAACCCAAAAAACTCTGCGATCTAGGGTTTCAATTTCATTTCCCGCGCCTTGAACCAGCACTTAAGCATTTGATTCATCAAACACACTAACGTCTAGTAAGGACATCACACGTCTATGCCTCATTCAATACTCATTACAGGCTGCTCTACGGGGATTGGCTATACCGCGGCTCATGCCCTGAAAAAACGGGGATACGAAGTCATTGCCTCGTGTCGGCAAACGGATGATGTTATACGCTTACAAGCGGAAGGGTTAACCTGTATTCAACTCGACCTCGCCAACACCGCCAGTATTGAACAAGGCATAAAAAAAGCCCTTAGCTTGACGGAACGACGGTTGAATGCCTTATTTAATAATGGAGCGTATGGCTTAGCTGGGGCTTTAGAAGATTTGCCGACTGCTGCGCTTAGAGAGCAATTTGAAACCAACTTTTTTGGCTGGCACCATCTGACGACCGCGCTGATTCCCCACTTTCGTCAATGTGACGATGCGCGCATTGTACAGAACAGCTCAGTGCTGGGTTTCGTTGCGATGAGTTATCGGGGCGCATATAACAGTTCTAAATTCGCCATCGAAGGCTGGACCGATACCTTACGCCTAGAACTTGCTAATACTGGTATTCATGTGGCGCTATTAGAACCTGGGGCCATTGAAACACAATTTAGAGCCAACAGTTTACAAGCGTTCCAGCGCTGGATTAATCCAGACAACAGTGTTCATACTCAGGCCTACCAACAACAAATCGATCGTCTATCCAGAACCAAGTCCAAAAGTGCCCAAGCACTGCCTCCAGAGGCTTGTTTACCGCCATTATTCGACGCACTGGAATCGGCCAATCCAAGACTACGCTATCGCATTACCCGTCCGACCAAGATCATTGCGATCTTAAAACGGCTATTATCCGGCAAAATGATTGATAAAATCGTACAGAAAGCCTCTTAACCATGAAAGTTGTCATTAAGTGTTCATAAACTCACCGCATAATAAATCTCTGTCACAGGGAAAGTGATAGGTAAGTTTCATTTAACCGAGTACGCTTTATGACATTCAATCAATTTAATTGGCTTGGTGTCGTCGTCGTTGTCGTATTATTCATCGCCTTCTGATGACCAAGCCGCTGAACCCACTGCTTCCTGAATGTAAAAGGAAGCAAGGTTCTCATTTCATAGCGTGCCATCGCTGATAAACTTGAATTTTACCATGCTTCCCCCCATGTATAGAGCATGCGTCGAGTTATAAGGATTTGTCATGCAAGCACCTCAAGTTATTCAAGTTAATCAACAGAACTTTCATGAAGTCATTCAAAGTTCTGCTACTACCCCTATCCTCTTTTACTTCTGGGCGCCAATGAGTCAAGAAAGTGAAGAGTTATTGCCTCATATTCAGCAACTGAGCCAAAGCTACGCGGGCGCTGTTCAGCTCGCTATTTTGAATTGCCAAGAAGAACAAACCATTGCCGCTCAGTTCGGTATACAAGCCTTACCTACGATTGCGTTATTCGTTAATGGGCAGCCTGTTGACGGCCTCTCTGGTCCACAACCGCTCAATGCGATTGAAGCCATGCTTGCACGTCACTTGCCAAGTCAAGAAGAACGAAATGCGCAACAGGCGCTGCAACTCATCCAAGAAAATCAACATGCTCAAGCGCTTGGCTTATTACAAGCACTGCCTGATGATTGGCAGCAACGTGGCGAGATAAAATTAGCATTAGCAGATTGTTACTTAGCATCTCAATCCTTCGAGCAAGCAGCAAGCTTACTGGCTGAGATTCCAATGCAATATCAAGACAGTTACTATACGGAGCTGTGTGCCAAGCTAGAGCTTCATCAAAATGCCGCAAACAGTCCTGAATTGCAGGCATTAGAAGCATCTTATGCAGAAAATCCACACGATGCACAGCTAGCCAATGAACTTGCCACCTCGTATCATGAAGTGTCCCGTGATGACGAAGCGCTGCAATTACTTTGGAGCTTTTTACAAAAAGATCTCAATACCCTAGAAGGCGATATGAAAAAAACCTTCATGGATATCTTAAGTGCTTTAGGTCAGGGTAATCCTCTAGCCAGTCGTTATCGTCGCCAGTTATATTCGCGCCTATACTGATTGTAGATTTATGGATTTTCGCGACAAAAAAAGCCCCTTTAGGGGCTTTTTTATGGTTTATTTACGCAGGCTCACTGCCCCTTAAGATTATCGATAATCGGACAATCGCTGTGGTGATCACCGGGGCAAGCTTGAATCCAGGCACTTAATTGTGCGTGAATTTCTTGCAGCTCAGCAATTTTACTGGCTACTTGGCGCTGTTTTTCCTGAGCTTGCTCTTTGACAAAACGGCTTTGTCGATGAGGGTCATTGGCCAGCATCACCATATGCTTGCATTCATCCAAACTGAAGCCAACGCGCTTACAACGCGCAATCAACTGTAAATCGGCCACATCTTGAGCATGATAAAGTCGATACCCACTTTCAGAGCGTGCAGGCGCGCCAATTAAACCTTTCTCTTCGTACAGACGAATCGACTTGGCGGTTAACCCTGTTTTCTTGGCAACGTCGCTAATCGTGATCATAACTACTCCAAAAACTCATGACACCGTGTATCGATAAATTAACCTAGTAAGTCAACCAAATCCTGCTCAGAACGTACCTCAATACCCAGCTCTTGTGCTTTTACAAGCTTAGAGCCCGCTGCTTCGCCCGCAAATAAAATATCGGTTTTTTTCGAGACACTTCCGGTGACTTTTGCGCCAAGAGATTGCAGTGCCGCTTTTGCTTCGTCGCGCGTTAATTGCGATAAGCTGCCGGTCAGTACCACCGTTTTGCCCGCTAAGGGCTGAGGTGCATCGTCACTTTCTGCCGCCGCTAGCTCATCCCAATGCACGCCTAATGATTGCAACTGCTCAATGACGTTTTGGTTACTCTCTTGCTCAAAGAAAGTATGCACATGGGAAGCAACAATGTGACCTACATCTTGTACTTCCACTAATTGCTCAACCGTCGCGGCCATGACAGCAGATAAGGTTTTAAAATGCAGTGATAGGTTTAATGCGGTCGCTTCCCCCACTTCACGAATGCCCAATGAATATAAAAATCGAGGTAGCGTGGTGGATTTTGATACCTCTAACGCATCCATGACATTTTGTGCCGACTTAGGCCCCATCCGTTCAAGTACAGTGAGGCGTCCTGCCGATAAGGTAAACAAATCAGCGGGGGTTTTCACCATTTCTTTATCGACCAGTTGCTCGATGACTTTGTCACCTAACCCATCGACATCCAAGGCTTTACGCGAGACAAAATGTTTCAGGGCTTCTTTACGTTGAGCTTGGCAAACAAGCCCGCCAGTGCATCGCGCAACGGCTTCACCTTCTACTCGCTCGACTTCGGATTGGCATACCGGACAAGCATCAGGGAACACAATGGCTCGAGCGTTATCCGGGCGACGTTCAACCGCCACAGACACTATCTGTGGAATCACATCACCAGCACGGCGAATAATGACAGTGTCACCGATCATAACGCCCAAGCGCGCAATTTCATCGGCGTTATGCAAGGTCGCATTACTTACCGTCACACCACCAACAAACACAGGTGCCAGTTTGGCAACGGGCGTAATCGCGCCTGTCCGTCCCACTTGAAACTCAACATCATTGAGGATTGTGGTTTCTTCTTGTGCCGGAAATTTATACGCAATCGCCCAGCGTGGCGCTCGGGCCACAAATCCCAAGGCTTGTTGTAACGCGATGTCATCAATCTTCATCACGACACCGTCAATTTCATAAGATAACTCGGCGCGACGCGCCATAATATCTTGATAAAATGCTTTTACCTCAGCAACCGAGTTCACTCGCTTGGTTTCTGGGCTCATCGGCAGCCCCCAACCTTTAAGCTGCAAAAAGCGTTCATAGTGGCTACCCACCAATTCACCGCCCTCAATCACTCCCACGCTATACGCGTAAAACGCCAAAGGACGCTTTGCAGTCACACGAGAATCTAATTGACGTAAGCTGCCCGCTGCGGCATTACGTGGATTGACAAACCGCTTCTCACCACGTTTATCCGCTAATGCGTTTAATCGTTCGAACCCGGCTTTAGGCATGACTACCTCACCACGCACTTCAATCCGCGAAGGCCACCCCTCACCCGCTAAGGTCAACGGGATCGATTTGATCGTACGAACATTTTCCGTGATGTTTTCACCCGTCGCCCCATCACCGCGTGTTGCCGCGCGAACTAAGCGGCCATTCTCATACAAAAGGCTGACCGCTAAGCCATCCAGTTTCGGCTCACAACACACCTGAGCGCCTTTGGCCGATGGGAGTCGGTCTGCGATACGTTGAAAAAACCGTTCAAGCTCTTCATCGTCAAACACGTTATCGAGCGATAACATCGGGATTTCATGGGCAACAGGCTCAAACCCATCGAGAGGTTGTCCGCCAACACGTTGACTCGGCGAATCCGGAGTGACCCATTCAGGATGCGCCGCCTCAATCTCTAATAACTCTCGCATCATGCGATCATAGTCAGCATCAGCAATACTCGGCGCATCTTCTACATAATAACGGACTGCATGATAGTTAAGGGAGTGGCGTAATTCTTCTAGTCGTTGTTCGACAGTCTGCATCGTAATTATTCTCTCGCATGATGAAAAAAGGCTCCATGAAAGGAGCCTTTTTCCATATTTAGGCTTAGGCGTTATTTTGCTTAAAGTTTTTGATCTGTTGACGATATTGCTCTAAGCGATCGGGAGTCATGAGATTACGGCCATCGTCTAACACATTCCCCCCCATATCATCAGCAATTTGTTGAGCTGTTTTCAGCATCAACTTGAAGTTTTGTTCCGGATCACCAAAACACGGTAACGTCATAAAGAAAGAAATGCCTTTCGTGGTAAAGGTTTCTGGATCATCGTGCTCCAACGTGCCCGGTCGCATCATGTTAGCCACACTGAAGAGAACCTTGCCGGTGCCAGATAAATCAGCATGACGATGGAAGATGTTCATCTCACCGTACAGCAACCCGTTTTGTTGCATGCTATCAAATAGACGTGTACCGACGAAAGATTCGTTACCCGCCGTGTGAACATTCAGTACCAACACTTCTGGCATACCGTCGTCTTGCGGCTCGTGTTCCTCAGAGTCCGCCTCTGGTATGTCATCAATACGTGTATTTTCATCCCACACGGTCATCGCATCATCTTGTTGTGGTGCATGCGTCGATTCTGGCTCCATCGTCACCGACGGTGTCTGTGAGGGCATATCGTCAATATCAGGCTGACTGGAGATTAAAGGGTCGATCTCTTCCTCAGGTTCCAGTGAAGTAAAACGGGCTTCCTTGGATTCATCATCTTGATTCGCCGTAACGGATTTCGCCTGTCCCGCACCCGCGTCTTCCTCAACATCAATTTTCCCTAAAGGACGCTCGCCAAATTTGGATTTACCTTCTTTTTTTGACGTCCATAGACCATGAAATAATAACGCGGCTATCGCTAGCACGCCGACAAAGATGAGTACGGTTCGCAATTCCTGCATTTTTAACTCTCAGTTTCTCGATTTTGGGTTCTGAGCTTAGTGCCTGTATTTGAACGTTGTTGAGCAAGATAGGCTTGTCAGTTGATTCTGACTACTTTACCAAAACTCTCCCCCCATTTAGAACAACTTAATGTAAGAAGTTCCTATGAAAACGCCATTTTTATCGTGGTTTTATGACTCAACGACTGATATACAATACAATCTGACCTTAAACTCGTTAAATTCATCTTCGGAAAATCGCAATGGAAACAAAACAACGCACTGGAATTGGTTATTTTTTTCACGGTATTGAAATCGCTTTTTCCCCGGGTATTCGTCGCTTCGTTATTTTGCCTCTCATGGCGAACCTGATCTTACTCGGTGGCTCGCTGTATTTCTTATTTGAACATCTTGGCGGTTGGATTGACCAGTGGATGTCGTATCTGCCTGATTTTTTGTCTTGGTTGTCTTATCTATTGTGGCCATTAATCGCTATTACGATCTTAGCGACTTTTTCGTATTTTTTCTCAACCATCGCCAATTTTATTGCCGCGCCATTTAATGGCCTGCTCGCAGAAAAAGTTGAGCTCAAACTGACCAATCAACCCCTCAATGACGAAGGCATCTTCGATATCATTAAAGATATACCACGTATCATGGGGCGCGAATGGCGCAAACTGATGTATGTATTACCCAAAGCCATTGGGTTGTTCATTCTTTTATTCATTCCTGCCGTTGGTCAAACAGTTGGCCCGATCGCATGGTTTTTGTTTACATCTTGGACCTTATCCATTCAATATTGCGATTATCCGTTTGATAATCATAAAATAGATTTCAACGCTATGCGTATGAGCATGAAGCAAAAACAAGGAAAAGCCTACGGTTTTGGCATTATTGTTTCATTCTTAACCTCTATCCCTGTCGTCAATTTATTTGTCGTTCCGGCAGCAGTTTGCGGCGCAACTGATATGTGGGTAAATGAATTTCGTCACCAATACAAAGATAAACCTATGGCATAAGAGTCAGATGGCATTGAAACATCCGCATATCATATAACTTTTAAATCTTTTTACACCTATGTTGAAGTGCCTATCCTAATGCCATATTCGCTTCAACAGCAAAAGCACATCATCATGTGAAATGAAGGATCGTCATTATGAGTAAAATCTACGAAGATAACTCCCAGACCATTGGCCAAACCCCAATGGTACGTTTGAATAAAGTCAGTAAAGGCAATGTACTGGTTAAAGTCGAATCGCGTAACCCAAGCTTCAGTGTAAAATGTCGTATTGGTGCCAATATGATTTGGGACGCCGAGCAGAAAGGTACGTTAAAAGCCGGGATTGAATTAGTCGAACCAACAAGTGGTAACACCGGGATCGCGCTTGCGTTTGTTGCGGCGGCACGTGGCTACTCACTGACATTGACGATGCCTGAATCCATGAGCCTGGAGCGCCGTAAGTTGCTCAAAGCATTAGGTGCCAACCTCGAACTAACGCCTGCGGCTGGCGGTATGAAGGCTGCCATCGCGAAAGCGGAAGAAATTGTTGCGAGCGATCCGAAGAAATACCTCATGCTGCAGCAGTTCGATAATCCAGCCAACCCATCGATTCACGAAAAAACCACCGGACCAGAAATCTGGGATGCCACCGATGGTGATGTGGATGTGTTCATTGCTGGAGTAGGAACTGGCGGCACTCTAACAGGGACCTCTCGCTACTTAAAAGCACAAGGCAAAACTATTACCTCTGTCGCGGTTGAGCCGTCCGAATCGCCGGTCATCACTCAAGCAATGGCGGGAGAGACTATTCAGCCAGGCCCACATAAAATTCAAGGTATTGGTGCAGGCTTCATCCCTGCAAACTTAGATTTATCTTTAATCGATCGCGTCGAAACCGTCACTTCAGATGATGCGATTACCATGGCACGACGTCTTATGGAAGAAGAAGGTATTTTAGCCGGAATTTCATCAGGCGCTGCCGTTGTCGCTGCCAATAGACTTGCAGAACTACCTGAATATAAAGATAAAACTATCGTCACTATCCTACCGAGCTCTGGCGAGCGTTACCTATCTACAGCGCTATTTGCTGGCATTTTCTCTGAAAAAGAATTTGGCGAATAATACGCATCTAAATCAAATTTTGACTGAAAAAAGCCCCACGACGGGGCTTTTTTGTTGATTATGCTTCACCCTTTGGTAATATCGGGGCTGTTTTATTTTCCGCTTCAAAATAAAGAAGCGAAACAACAGTGTTGTGTAAGTGACTAACATCGATAACGTTGGCGTTTACAGTAACCTACTACGTTTGATAGTTTCGCGTGCAGCTGTAGCTGGCACATTGATGTCTATCAGGGTAAGCTATACAGGTTAACACTCATACAAAAAAATAATGTAACCGGGGTATATCACATGTACGAGAAGCAAGTAGAAATCACTGCTGAAAATGGTCTTCACACTCGTCCAGCGGCGCAGTTCGTTAAAGAAGCGAAAGCGTTTGACGCTGACATTACCGTATCATCAAACGGTAAAAGCGCTAGCGCAAAAAGCCTATTCAAGCTACAAACACTTGGCCTAGTAAAAGGCACTGTAGTGACTATCTCAGCAGAAGGTACTCAAGCTCAAGAAGCAGTTGACCATCTTGTTGCGCTAATGGATCAATTGCATTAATTCGCAATGACACATTAAAAGGCCACCTCGTCTTCTCGGGTGGCTTTTATGAAAACACTACTCCATATTTTCCATTAGATTGAAAATATGCAGACATTTCAAATTTACACATCACCAGTTTAAGGTAAGGCTATGATTTCAGGCATCCTAGCATCTCCCGGTATTGCTATTGGTAAAGCACTACTACTTCAAGAAGATGACATTGTCCTCAATACTCACACCATTTCTGACGACCAAGTCGAATCAGAAGTTCAGCGTTTTTATGACGCTCGTAATAAATCAGCGCAACAACTAGAAATCGTTAAGCAAAAAGCGCTTGAAACATTCGGTGAAGAAAAAGAAGCAATCTTTGAAGGCCACATCATGCTTTTGGAAGATGAAGAGCTGGAAGAAGAAATCGTCGCCTTAATCAAAGACGATAAAATGCATGCTGATAACGCGATTCACTCTGTAATTGAAGAGCAAGCTGCAGCACTAGAATCATTAGATGATGAATATCTAAAAGAACGTGCCAGCGACATTCGTGATATCGGTAATCGTTTTGTTAAAAACGCGCTAGGCATCAATATCGTATCTCTAAGCGAAGTCAACGAAGAAGTTATCGTTGTTGCTTACGATCTAACACCATCTGAAACAGCGCAAATCAACTTAGATTATGTGCTTGGTTTTGCTTGTGATATCGGTGGCCGTACGTCACACACTTCTATCATGGCTCGTTCACTTGAACTGCCTGCTGTTGTGGGTACAAACGACATTACGTCAAAAGTTAAATCTGGCGATATGTTGGTGCTTGATGCGATTAACAACAAAATCATCGTCAACCCAAGCGATGAGCAATTAGCAGACGCTAAAAAAGCCCAAGAAGATTTCTTTGCAGAAAAAGAAGAACTAGCGAAATTAAAAGATCTTCCAGCTGAAACCACTGATGGTCGCACTGTTGAACTATGCGGCAATATCGGCACTGTTAAAGATTGTGTCGGCATTGAGCGTAACGGTGGTGAAGGCGTTGGTCTGTACCGCACTGAATTCTTATTTATGGACCGTACCTCTTTGCCTACTGAGCAAGAGCAATACGAAGCCTATAAAGAAGTGGCAGAAACCATGTCTGGTCATTCCGTCATTATCCGTACTATGGATATTGGTGGTGATAAAGATCTTCCTTACATGGATCTACCAAAAGAGTTGAACCCGTTCCTTGGCTGGCGTGCAATTCGTATCAGCTTAGATCGCCGTGAAATTCTACGTGCTCAGCTACGTGGTATTCTACGTGCATCAGCTCACGGTAAGCTGCGTATCATGTTCCCAATGATCATTTCCGTTGAAGAAATTCGCGAGTTGAAAGCCGCATTAGAAGAATACAAAGCGGAATTGCGCAGCGAAGGGTATTCATTTGATGAAAACATTGAGATCGGCGTGATGGTCGAAACACCAGCGGCCGCCGCTGTAGCGCATCACCTTGCGAAAGAAGTCTCTTTCTTCTCAATCGGTACCAACGATTTAACCCAATATACGTTGGCTGTTGACCGTGGTAACGAAATGATTTCACACCTGTATAACCCACTGTCTCCAGCTGTGTTGAACGTTATCAAACAAGTCATTGATGCTTCTCACGCTGAAGGTAAATGGACAGGTATGTGTGGTGAGTTAGCCGGCGATGAACGTGCAACACTTCTCTTACTTGGTATGGGGCTTGATGAGTTCTCAATGAGTGGTATTTCTATCCCGAAAGTGAAGAAAATTATTCGTAATACCAACTTTGCTGATGTGAAAGCAATGGCTGATAAAGCACTTTCATTGGCAACTGCAGCAGAGATCGATGAGTGTGTTCAGCAATTTATTGACGAAAACTCACAATAATTGAAGTGATACCAAGACATTAGACGATGAAAACTATTCGTCTAATGTCTTTCATTGGTATACTATACTCCGATAGACATTTATTTTTAAAACGTTAGGAGCACGACACAATGGGTCTGTTTGATAAACTTAAAAAGCTGGTCTCTGACGACAGCGCTGACGCAGGTGCAATTGAAATTATCGCACCTCTTTCTGGGGAAATCGTCAACATCGAAGACGTGCCAGATGTTGTATTCGCAGAAAAAATTGTTGGCGACGGTATCGCAATCAAACCATCAGGCGACAAGATGGTTGCTCCTGTGAACGGTACTATCGGTAAAATTTTTGAAACTAACCACGCATTCTCAATTGAGTCTGATGATGGTGTAGAACTTTTTGTTCACTTCGGTATCGACACAGTTGAACTGAAAGGCGAAGGTTTCACACGTATCGCTGAAGAAGGCCAAACAGTGAAAGCGGGTGATACAGTCATCGAATTTGATCTTGCAACACTACAAGAAAAAGCAAAATCAACATTGACGCCTGTTGTTATCTCAAACATGGATGAAATCAAAGAACTGAACAAACTATCAGGTTCAGTCGTTGTTGGTGAAACGCCGGTTCTACGCGTCACTAAATAACAGATTTATCGTGTCAATAAAAACGCTGCTCTAAGAGCAGCGTTTTTTATGCCAGTTTGATAACGTTTTACCACCCAACCATTTTACAAACCGAGAGCGTATCGCAACAGACGCTGCTTAACCGGACCACTGTGCTCAGCAACTTTTAGCATCGCATTACGAGCCAGCTTTAAAGGTGGTAAAGACGTACTAAACGTTTTGTAAAACAAGTCCATCCCAGATTGCATCAAAAGATTATCTGGACGGCGCCGGCGCTCATAACTTTGCAGTACGTGCTCAGTCAGCTCACCCACCCCTTCCGTTTGCGCTAACAATGTCGCCACGTCTTTAAAGCCCAAGTTGACCCCTTGGCCAGCCAATGGGTTAATGGTATGCGCCGAATCCCCGACCAACACACAGCGATTTTTGACATAACTCTGCGCGTGACGGCGCGTCAATGGAAAACTGCCATGTTTGAGTACGCTCACCTCACCGAGCTCGGCCGGAAAGTGCGTCATAATCTCGCTACCAAGCTGAGCGGGCGTCATGTTACTCAACTGACGAATACGTGAAGGACTGTCGTACCAGACTAAGGAAGCTTGATGACCACTCAGTGGCAATAGCGAACGTGGCCCTGAGGGGAAAAATTGCTGCCAAGTAATATCTTGCTGCGGCTCTGCGGTCTCGACATTGATCAGCATACAATCCTGGCGATAATCCCAAGCGGTAATGCCGATCCCAGCAGCCGTTCGTACGCGTGAATTCGCGCCATCGGCTCCAACCACCCATTGCGCTTCAATGACCTCGCCTGAATCTAGATACAATACTCGCCCATCATCATCGGCTGCCATTGTCATGGTGGCGAGAGTATCAGGACAATACACGTGAAGATGGCCTGACGCCTCAAATGGGGCAAACTGCGCCCACAAACCCAGTTGAATTACGCGATTTTCAACCATAAACCCGAGCTCTGACAAGCCCAAATCATCACTATGAAATCGCGTGCGACAATGAGGCTGCTCCCATGTTTCTAGTCCACGATAAGGACATACCCGCATCTCTTGAATCGCTTCCCAAGCACCAAGTGAGGCAAGCAATGACACGGAGTTTTGGGAAATCGCCGAAATCCGCACATCCATTGGTTGTTCTTTTGAGAATGGTGTCGCTTGAACGCCTTCGACTAGAGCGACACGGCGCCCTTGTTTAGCCCATCCTAACGCGACTGCAGCACCGACCATTCCTCCGCCGATGACTGCCACATCAAACTTTTTCATACGCTACTTTCTTGCAAGTGATTATGACCATTCCATTGTACGTCTACGGATAAATTTTGCGACTTATTTTCTCACTTTTCCACACTCATTTTGTGGCTAAAAGCTATGAATGACAGGGTGTACAAGAGATTTTGCTTCATGACTAGTCAGTGCCTTTTGAAAGAAGTACAATACGCCGCTTACTAAAGCTAGGCTGGTAAGATTACACGCCATACCTAAGCTTCTTTGCCCAGCTATACTGCATGAAGGTAGCTTAGGTATAATTACACAGATGAACTATTAAACGAGCGAAAGTGAGATGAGTAAGAAACTGCTAATAAAAACCTGGGGCTGCCAGATGAATGAATACGATTCATCAAAGATGGCGGATCTGATGAACGCGGCAAATGGCTATGAGTTAACAGAAGACCCAGCGGAAGCAGATGTCCTACTACTGAATACCTGCTCCATTCGAGAAAAAGCTCAGGAAAAAGTCTTTCACCAACTTGGTCGCTGGAAGAACTTAAAAGATAAAAAACCTGGCGTCGTGATCGGTGTGGGTGGTTGTGTTGCAACGCAAGAAGGTGACCACATTCGACAACGTGCACCCTATGTAGACGTTATTTTTGGTCCGCAGACTCTGCATCGTTTGCCAGAAATGATCAAACAGTCGCAAGGTGATTCTGCGCCTGTGATGGACATTTCATTTCCTGAAATTGAAAAATTCGACCGCCTACCAGAACCGCGTGCCGACGGCGCAACCGCATTCGTATCAATAATGGAAGGCTGTTCTAAATATTGTACTTACTGCGTGGTGCCATACACACGTGGTGAAGAAGTCAGCCGTCCGATGGACGACGTGTTATTTGAAATCGCTCAGCTGGCAGAACAAGGCGTACGCGAAGTTAACCTACTGGGTCAAAACGTGAACGCGTACCGTGGACCTATGCACGATGGTGAAATCTGCTCGTTCGCTGATCTGCTGCGCTTAGTGGCAAGTATTGATGGTATTGACCGTATTCGCTTCACGACCAGTCACCCACTAGAGTTTGGGGATGACATTATTGAAGTGTACAAGGATACACCTGAGTTAGTGAGCTTCTTACACCTACCCGTACAAAGTGGTAGCGATCGTATCTTAACGATGATGAAGCGCCCTCACACTGGCCTTGAGTACAAGTCGATTATTCGTAAGCTACGCAAAGCACGCCCTGATATTCAAATCAGCTCAGACTTTATCGTTGGTTTCCCTGGCGAATCAGACAAAGACTTCCAAGATACAATGAAGCTGATTCGTGATGTGGATTTTGATATGAGCTTTAGCTTCATTTTCTCAGCGCGTCCTGGTACGCCAGCGGCAGACTATCCTTGTGATACCTCTGAAGAAGAGAAAAAAGCTCGTCTACAAGAACTGCAACAGCAGATCAACACCCAAGCAATGCGCTACTCTCGCCTGATGATGGACACAGAACAGCGTATTTTGGTTGAAGGTCCATCGAAGAAAAACTTGATGGAATTACGCGGTCGTACTGAAAACAACCGCGTTGTGAACTTTGAAGGATCGGCAGACCTTATCGGCCAATTTGTTGATGTAAAAATTGTCGATGTTTTCACCAACTCACTGCGTGGTGAATTAATCCGTACTGAAAAAGAAATGGGGCTTCGTAGTATCGTCTCACCATCAGAGATGAAAGCGAAGACACGTCGCGAAGATGAGCTAGGGGTATCGACTTTTACTCCATAAGCTCGTATAAATTGTCATTAGGTGCCCGGTCGTAATCGGGCCCTTTTCCATGACACAATGAGAGGCTAATTTGAGCAATAAAACTGTAACCGTAGAAATCAATCTTGAACCATCAGATAACCAACGTCTAGCCAGCTTATGCGGACCTTTCGATGATAACATCAAACAGGTCGAACGACGTTTGGGTGTTGAAATCAATCACCGCAATAACCTTTTCACTATCGTCGGCAAACCTCATACAACTGAGGCGGCATCAGATATTCTCAAAACACTCTATGTCGATACCGCGCCTGTTCGTGGCAACATCCCAGATATTGAACCCGATCAGATTCACTTAGCGATTAAAGAATCAGGTGTCTTAGAGCAAAACCCCGAAGTCACTGATTCGTCGATTAATTACGGCAAAGAAGTCGTTATCAAGACCAAAAAAGGCATCATCAAACCGCGTACACCAAACCAAGCAGCCTATTTGATGAACATGGTAACGCATGATATCAACTTCGGTATTGGCCCAGCAGGTACGGGTAAAACCTACTTAGCGGTGGCGGCAGCAGTGGATGCCTTAGAGCGCCAAGAAGTGCGCCGTATTTTATTAACTCGCCCTGCGGTAGAAGCCGGTGAAAAACTCGGCTTCTTACCGGGTGACCTCAGCCAAAAAGTGGATCCTTACTTACGTCCACTTTACGATGCTTTGTTTGAAATGCTGGGCTTTGAGCGAGTCGAAAAACTCATTGAACGCAACGTGATTGAAATCGCCCCATTGGCTTATATGCGGGGTCGTACCCTCAATGACGCATTCGTCATTCTTGATGAGAGCCAAAACACAACGGTCGAACAAATGAAAATGTTCCTAACCCGTATTGGCTTTAATTCACGCGCGATTATCACGGGTGATGTCACCCAAATTGACTTACCTCGCGGCGCGCGCTCTGGTCTACGTCATGCGATTCAAGTGCTGAACAATGTTGAAGACATCAGTTTCAACTTTTTCCAAGCCGACGATGTCGTACGCCATCCTGTAGTCGCTCGCATTGTCAATGCCTACGAAAAATGGGAAGCGGAAGATCAAAAAGAGCGCAAAGAATTTGAACAGCGCCGCCGTGAAGAACGTGAAGAGAAACGCCTTGAAACACAAAAAGCGGAAATTGAAGTTATGCGCGCCGCATTAAAGGAAGCCGATCAATCATGAGCATTGAATTAGACTTACAACTTGCCTGTGATAGCGCAGAACACTTACCCAGCGAGGAGAGATACACTCGCTGGTTGACGCAAGCAGTAAGCCGTTTTCGAGAACAAGCTGAAGTAACGATTCGCATCGTTGATGAGCCAGAAAGCCACCAGCTAAATTTAGACTATCGTGGTAAAGACAAATCAACCAATGTGTTGTCTTTCCCATTTGAAGCCCCTCCCGGTTTCGAGATAGATTTGTTAGGTGACCTGGTTATTTGTCGACAAGTGGTTGAGCGTGAAGCTAAAGAGCAAAATACCACTCTGGACTCACACTGGGCGCATATGGTTGTACACGGTAGTCTACATCTGCTAGGTTATGATCATATCGAAGACGATGAAGCCGAAATCATGGAGTCTCTCGAAACTGATATAATGCAACAGATGGGTTATGCTGACCCGTATGCTGCTGAGAAAACGTCACTCCCTGAATAGTGCGGGAGTATCATGTGCGCTATCACACGTCTGATAGCATTAGTTAACAGAGAAACAATGAACGAAGATAACTCGCAAAGTTCTGAAGGTCCGAGTAGAAAGTCCTTCTTTGAGCGTTTAGGCCAAATTTTTCAGGGTGACCCGAAAGATCGGCAAGAACTGGTCGATGTCATTCGAGATTCCGAGCTAAATGATCTTATTGATCATGACACACGTGGAATGCTTGAAGGCGTTATGCAAATTTCTGATATGCGTGTGCGAGACATTATGATTCCTCGCTCCCAGATGGTGACCGTTGAACGTCATGAAATTCTGGATAATATTGTCGCGTTGATTACTGACGCGCAGCACTCACGTTACCCAGTTATTAGCGAAGATAAAGACCATGTTGAAGGCCTACTGCTCGCGAAGGACTTACTCAAATACTTAGGCTCTCGTTGCTCACCATTTAACATTGAAGAAGTCCTGCGACCCGCAGTCGTTGTGCCGGAAAGTAAACGTGTTGATCGCCTCTTAAAAGAATTTCAAGAGGAACGTTATCACATGGCAATTGTCGTAGATGAGTTTGGTGGCGTATCTGGTTTAGTGACCATTGAGGATGTTTTAGAAGAAATTGTTGGCGACATTGAAGATGAATTCGATGACGAAGAACAACAAGAGATTCGCAAGCTCAGTAAACATACCTACGCCGTCAATGCATTAACGACCATTGAAGATTTTAATGAAACGTTTGGCGCAAACTTCAATGATGACGAAGTGGATACCGTCGGTGGGCTGGTTACTACAGCCTTTGGTCATTTACCAAATCGAGGAGAAGTGGTGGAAATCGAGCACTATAGCTTTAAAGTGACCTCGGCTGACAACCGCCGCGTGATACAGATTCATGTCACCATCCCCGATAGTTCACCGCAACCGGAATCGACCGAAGAGTAATCTAACCCAAGGCTTGTGACTAAGCCTAGAGCAATTTCAGATGATAAAAAAGAGTCTTCATCGCCTAAAGTGGCCCTTCGCGGCCGCTTTAATTGGCGCTTGCACCACCTTAGCTTTTGCTCCATTTCATATGTGGCTTTTCGCGTTGATAAGTCCATGCCTATTATTGATACTGCTTGATAAAAAAACCGCCAAACAGGCGGGTTGGCTGGGTTTCTTTTGGGGACTTGGACAATTTGGCACAGGCATCAGTTGGGTCCACGTGAGTATCGATACGTTTGGTGGTGTTCCCAAAATTGCCAGCTTTGCTCTAACCGCAATGCTCGCCGCATATCTAGCGTTGTATCCCGCCTTATTCGGCTGGTCATTGAACCGCTTTTTTGCACGCCGTCACCATACTCGCTTATTCCTTGCCGCCCCAGCACTGTGGTTGCTATGCGAATGGCTACGCGGCTGGGTGTTTACTGGATTTCCATGGCTATGGTTGGGCTATAGCCAGATAGACAGCCCCCTTGCCTACTTCGCCCCCATTGGAGGCGTTGAGCTACTGACGTTACTACTGCTAGTCTGTGCGGCAGCATTAAGCAGTGCTTGGCTGCGTAAATCTTGGTCATACGCGTTGATCACCGTGGTTATTTTTGCCGCCGGCTTTGGTCTTAAGTCAGCACACTGGGTCACGCCAGATCACGATCGCTCGGCGAAAATTGCATTAGTGCAAGGAAATATTGATCAAGCGGTCAAATGGCAACCCGATCACCGCTGGCCAACGATTGATAAATATGTCGATCTCTCCCGCCAAAACTGGGATGCAGACGTTATCATTTGGCCTGAAGCCGCCATTCCTGCCATTGAGCGCGATGTCACGCCTTTTCTACGTAATTTAGATCATGCGGCGAATATCAACGGCAGCAGCATCATCACAGGCGTCATCAACTATGATGACCAGAAACGTTTTTATAATAGTATACTTACGCTCGGTAAAACGCCGAGCGACGGCTACCATTATGATATTGATGCGCGCTACCACAAACATCACCTGCTGCCATTTGGAGAGTTTGTCCCCTTTGAAAGTGTTTTGCGCCCGCTAGCACCGTTATTTAATTTGCCCATGTCATCGTTTACGGCTGGCTCTTACGTGCAACCGAACATTATCGCTCACGGATTCTCGTTTGCGCCGGCGCTTTGCTACGAAATCATTTTTGGTAATCAAGTGCGAGCAAACGTCGATGACACCACGGACTTCTTACTGACGCTTTCGAACGATGCTTGGTTTGGTCACTCGATTGGGCCGTTGCAACACATGCAGATCGCCCAAATGCGCGCTTTAGAGCTTGGTAAACCGTTGATTCGTTCAACCAATAACGGCGTTACCGCCATTACCAATTATTTGGGCCAAATCACCCATGAACTTCCACAGTTTGAAACTGGGGTGTTAACGGCAACGATTCACCCGACCGAAGGTGAAACCCCTTATTATATTTGGGGGTCATGGCCATTGTATATTTGGGTCTTAGTGAGCTTAATTTGGGCATGGCAACGTCGTAAGCTAATCCCTAGCAAGGCGTCTACCGCGCAATAATAACGCATGCAACGCAGCCCCTTATCAGTCTCACTGGTAAGGGGCTGTTTTTTATTCCGTTGCCATTGATTGGCGGTGAAACGCACGGTTGCCACACGCGGTACATGCAATCACTTGTGAAGGATGAGTATATTCCGTTCGTTGACCACATTTTTCGCATACTAATACGCCTAAACTGATCATATCCCCTTCCTCATACAAACCTCGTTTTTCCAGCTCCTGGGTCAGCTCCAACCACTCCACTTTGGTCGTATCCGTGATATCCATCAACCCTTGCCAAATCGAATTGGTGATCGTCAGATAGAACGGTCCGCTTTTACTTTCTTCAAATGATTCGGCAAACTCTTTTACATCAGATTCAACATAAGCAGACAATAACGCCCATTCATCCTTCGTCATGTCAGAGGCCGCATTCAATACTTCCTTAGACGTTTCGATGATGTGATGTAATTCTGTGGGGCTTTTTTTCAATGAGTCCACGACATTTTGCATCAGTGTTTCGTATTCACTCTTGTGTTTTGGCATAAGTCACCCCTTTGAAAGTGGATTGGCTATTGTTGTACTGACGTCGTTTAGGTATTCTATGACGATCTATCAGTTACTATTCTAATTGAACTCACAATTTCCAAGATAACCGGATATCATCGATGCAAGATCAATATAACCCGCAAGATATTGAACAGAAAGTTCAACAGCACTGGGAAAGCAATGAAACCTTCATTGCTCATGAAGACCCTAACAAAGAAAAATTCTATTGTCTCTCTATGTTCCCATACCCTAGTGGCCGACTCCACATGGGGCACGTGCGTAACTACACCATCGGTGACGTAATTTCTCGCTTCCAACGCCTACAAGGTAAGAACGTCATGCAGCCTATCGGCTGGGATGCGTTCGGATTACCCGCTGAAAATGCGGCGGTCAAGAATAAAACCGCACCAGCACCTTGGACGTACGAAAATATCGAATACATGAAAAACCAACTTAAACTATTAGGGTTTGGTTACGATTGGAACCGAGAATTCGCGACCTGTACGCCAGAGTACTACCGTTGGGAACAAGAGTTCTTCACGAAGTTGTACGAAAAAGGCTTGGTATACAAAAAAACGTCATCAGTAAACTGGTGTCCACATGACCAAACCGTACTCGCGAATGAACAAGTTGAAGACGGCTGTTGCTGGCGTTGTGACACCCCTGTAGAACAAAAAGAGATTCCACAGTGGTTTATTAAAATCACCGCTTACGCGCAAGAGTTGATTGATGATCTCGACAACCTTGATGGTTGGCCTGAAATGGTGAAAACCATGCAGCGTAACTGGATTGGTCGCTCTGAAGGCGTGGAGCTATCGTTCGCAGTCAAAGATCACGAGCAAGACCTTGAAGTCTACACTACCCGCCCTGACACCCTGATGGGTGTGACTTACGTGGGTATCGCAGCCGGTCACCCACTCGCGGCAAAAGCAGCAGAGAACAATCCAGAGCTAGCGACGTTCATCGACGAATGCCGTAATACCAAAGTTGCTGAAGCAGAATTGGCAACGATGGAGAAAAAAGGCATGGCAACAGGCCTGACGGCTATTCATCCGTTAAATGGACGTGAAGTACCTGTTTACGTGGCAAACTTCGTGTTGATGGATTACGGCACCGGCGCGGTGATGGCCGTTCCTGCTCACGATCAACGTGACTTTGAGTTCGCGACTAAATATGGTCTCGATATCCAAGCGGTGATTCTGAATGAAGAAGGCCAAGCACCAGACACTTCCGAGGCTGCATATACAGAAAAAGGTCCTCTGTTTAACTCAGGTGAGTTTGATGGTCTCGATTTTGCCGCGGCCTTTGATGCCATTGCGCAAAAATTAGAAAGTAACGGCCAAGGTAAGAAAACGGTTAATTTCCGTCTTCGTGATTGGGGCGTCTCTCGCCAACGTTACTGGGGCGCACCAATTCCAATGGTCACCACAGAAGATGGCCAAGTGCACCCAGTTCCTGCCGAGCAATTACCCGTCATCCTACCTGAAGATGTTGTGATGGACGGTGTGACCAGCCCGATAAAAGCGGACAAAAACTGGTACGAGACCACATTTGAAGGTCAACCTGCTATCCGTGAAACCGATACTTTTGATACCTTTATGGAATCATCTTGGTACTATGCGCGCTACTGTTCACCGCATGCCGATGACATTCTAGATCCAGAAAAAGCTAATTACTGGTTACCGGCGGATCAATACATTGGTGGTATCGAACACGCTTGTATGCACCTGCTTTACTCACGTTTCTTCCATAAATTGCTACGTGATGCTGGCTATGTAACCAGCGATGAACCATTCAAAAAACTACTGTGCCAAGGCATGGTATTAGCGGATGCGTTCTACTACGTGAATGAAAAAGGCACTAAAGAATGGGTTGCCCCAACAGACGTTGACGTAGAGCGTGATGGTAAAGGTCACATTACTAAAGCGGTGGATAACCAAGGTCGCAATGTTGAACACTCTGGCATGATCAAAATGTCGAAGTCGAAAAACAATGGTATCGACCCGCAAGAAATGGTCAACAAATATGGTGCTGATACCGTACGTTTGTTCATGATGTTTGCTTCTCCTGCTGATATGACACTTGAATGGCAGGAATCTGGCGTCGAAGGTGCGAACCGCTTCTTGCGTCGTGTCTGGAAATTAGTGCACGAGCATACCCAGCATGGTACAACCAGCTCGGTAGATACAGCGGCACTGAATAATGATCAGAAAGCACTCCGTCGTGATGTACATAAAACGATAGCGAAAGTCAGTGATGATATCGACCGTCGTCAAACGTTTAACACGGCGATCGCGGCTATCATGGAGTTGATGAACAAACTCACAAAAGCACCACAAGCCGATGAGCAAGATCGCGCTATTATGGATGAAGCACTTAAAGCCATCGTTCGCATGCTTGCGCCAATCACTCCGCATATCTGTTTTGCAATGTGGGAAGCGCTGGGTGAAACAGATATCGATCATGCAACTTGGCCAACGTTTGATGAAGATGCTTTAGTCGAAGATGAAAAGCTTATCATTTTGCAGGTAAATGGTAAGCTACGCAGTAAAATAACGATTGCTGCTGACGCGACAAAAGAACAAGTTGAAGAACTTGGCTTAAGTGATGAAAACGTGAATAAATTTATCGAAGGTAAAACCGTTCGTAAAATTATTTATGTTCCAGGCAAATTGCTGAATATCGTCGCAAACTAAGTACAATGACCGTCTTGCTGCCGAGCGCAGCAAGACGGATTATGAAAAGTGGCCTCGTGCCACTTTATTTCTTCCTACGGGAGTTTTATCTAAATATATTGCACAATATATTTAGATAAGTCTTTCGATAATAGAGAACCGATAACCGATGCGTTTAACACACTCTACTCCAATCAAACTTTCGATTTTTTTGCTCCTCACCACATTAATCAGTGCCTGTGGATTTCACTTACGTGGCGACTATGATGTCCCAGATGCGTTAAGTACGATGTCGTTTACCAGTTATGATGAATACAGCACACTGACCCGTATTGTCCATCGTCAGCTGCGCATGAATTCTATTCATGTCGTCGACCCCGCGACAGATGTGCCTAACCTTAACCTAGATGGTGAAAGCACTACGGAACGCACGTTATCTCTTTATCAAAATACCCGCACAGCGGAACGCGAGTTAACTTATAAAGTAGATTACACGGTCACCATTCCTGATATTGGCGATCGTAAATTTTCCACCAGCGTGACTCGCAGTTACCTGGATAACCCACTTAGCGCACTCGCAAAATCGGTTGAACAAGATAAGCTTGAAAATGAAATGCGTCATACCGCGGCGAACCAAATCATCCGCCAGATGGCCCGTTTAAAAGCCAATATTCAAGCCGGCACCATGCAACTTGACAAAAACGGGCATACGCTGACCAAAGACGAAGTCGAGCAACAACGCATCAAAGAAAAACGTCAGAAGAAAGCCGCTTCGGATTTATCGAACTCTGATGAAATTAATTAAACGACGTAAGTAGTCCGATTTATGAAGATTTACGCCGATAAACTGGCTGATTCGTTATCCAAGCAGCTCTATGGGTGTTACCTGCTGTTTGGTAACGAACCACTCTTGCTACAAGAGTCGAAAACCGCCATTGAGTTCAGTGCTAAACAGCAAGGCTTTGATGAAGTTCATCGTTTTAATGTCGATGCGAATCTCGACTGGAATGATGTGCTCGATTGCTGCCACGCCATGAGTTTATTCTCTAGTCGGCAACTTATTGAGTTAACATTGCCTGAATCGGGGCTCAATGCCACGATCACCAAAGCGTTTCAATCACTAGCACAATCGCTCAACCCCGATGTCATTTTGCTGATCAGTGGTCCTAAAATTACGCGTGCACAAGAAAATGCAGCGTGGTGTAAAGCATTACTGGTCAATGGTTGCTTGGTGAACTGCTTAACCCCGGATATCAACCGCTTACCTCAATTTGTGTCAGCACGCTGTCGTCAACTTAATCTGACACCAGATCAGGATGCGCTGCAAATGCTGGCTCACTGGCATGAAGGCAACTTACTGGCTTTAGTACAAAGTTTAGAAAAACTCTCGCTGAATTACCCAGACGGCAAGCTCACATCTGCCAGACTTGAAGCGTCCCTGAGCCGACATAATCATTACACACCATTTCACTGGACAGATGCCTTACTCGAAGGGAAAGCACAACGTGCTCAGCGAATTTTGGCTCAGTTACAATCCGAAGATGCTGAACCGATTATTTTATTACGCACCTTACAAAAAGAACTGCTGCAACTCATTAAAATGCAGCATGCGATGACCCAGCAACCCATCGGCGCGGTGATGGAAAGCTTTCGGGTTTGGAATAATAAACGGCCGGTATATTCGGCCGCCCTCCAGCGACTCAGTGCGCAAAAATTACGCCAATTGATAAAATTACTTGCTCAATGTGAAATACTGACAAAAACTCAATATGAACAGCCAGTATGGCCACGATTGCAACAAATCTCCTTAGAGTGTTGTCTGACTCATGTGAACATACCGTCTTAACAACAAGACATGGTATACTGTTCGACCTTTTTCTATTCCTGATTGACGTTTGAGGATACTAATTTGCAACGCAACGATTTAACCGCATTTCTTTCTGATAAAGCCGATGATATGAAAGCTGAAAATATCATCACCCTAGATGTCCGTGAAAAATCAAGCATTACTGATGTGATGATTGTCTGTACTGGCTCATCCAAACGCCATGTTTCGTCAATTGCCGAGCATGTTGCTGAACAAGCAAACCAACAGGGCATTCGCTTATTAGGGATTGATGGTGAAGCCGAAGGTGAATGGGTTGTCGTGGATCTTGGCGATACCATGCTACATATCATGCAAGAAGAACAACGCGAAATGTATCAATTAGAAAAGCTCTGGAGCTGATCCTTTGAAAATACAACTTATCGCGGTTGGCAATAAAATGCCCAAATGGATCACCGAGGGGTTTGAGGAATATCGACGCCGTTTCCCGCACGATATGCCTTTAGAACTCATTGAGATTCCGGCGGGGAAACGCGGCAAAAATGCGGATATTACGCGAATTTTACAAAAAGAAGGGGAAGCGATGTTAGCCTCCGTTCCTAAAGGTAACCGCATCGTCACACTTGATATTCCGGGTAAACGCTGGGATACAGAACAATTAGCAGGCCAATTAGAAAGCTGGAAGCTCGACGCGCGCGATGTTTCCATTTTGATCGGTGGGCCTGAAGGGCTTTCCCCGGCCTGCAAACAAGCTGCCGAACAGTCTTGGTCTTTATCCCCCTTGACGCTCCCTCACCCACTGGTTCGTGTTGTGATGGCAGAAAGCCTCTATCGAGCTTGGAGTATCACGGCTAACCACCCTTATCACCGAGAATAGGCCTTCATGTTACGTAAACGTAGCCAATTTCGAGATTATAAAGCTGAGGCGCGGTTGTTTCGCAACCGTGCTGTCGTCTCATTCTTCGGTATTATCGTCCTGATCGGTGTATTGATAGGCAACCTATATAACATTCAGGTTAACGACTATCAGGATTATAAAACCCGCTCTAATGATAACCGTATAAAAATCGTCCCCATCTCCCCAAACCGAGGATTGATTTACGATCGTAATGGGCACTTATTAGCAGAAAACCGCCCAGTTTATAGCCTCGAAGTGATCCCAGAAAAAATCAAAGATATGGATAAGACCATCGCGCGTCTCAAACGTATCTTACCTATCACCGCTGATGATATAAAAGATTTCAACAAAGAACGACGTCATACGCGCCGCTTTGAATCGGTTCCCATATTGTCTCAATTGACCGAAAAACAAGTCGCGGTCTTCTCTGTACATCAATACGAATTTCCCGGCATACAAGTCACTGCCGCTCTTAAACGCTATTATCCCTATGACTCAGTCCTCACCCATGTGCTCGGATATGTCTCTCGAATTAATGACCGTGATATTGCTCGCCTGTCTCGAGAAGGCAAACGCGCCAACTACAAAGCCACTCATGACATTGGTAAACTCGGTGTCGAGCGCTATTACGAAGACATTCTGCATGGCACCGCAGGCTACCAAGAAGTAGAAGTGAACAGCCGCGGACGCGTGATCCGGACCTTAAAATATGTGCCCCCGACTCCGGGCAAAGATATCGTATTAAATCTCGATATCAATTTGCAGTTATATGTCTCTAAACTACTCGATGGCCGTCGTGGTTCTGCCATTGTATTAGATGCCAAGGACAACGGGGTACTAGCGATGGTATCTAGCCCTAGCTACGATCCGAATGCTTTTGTGCACGGAATTTCGACGAAAGCATACAATCATCTGCTGCATGATAAAGACCGTCCATTGGTGAATCGTTCGACACTGGGGATCTACCCTCCCGGCTCAACCGTGAAACCCTTTATGGCAGTGTCGGCCCTCACTGAAGGGGTAATTACACCCAAGACGACCCGAAATGATCCAGGATGGTGGCGTATTCCTAACTCCCATACACGGCCATTCCGCGATTGGTTACGTTGGGGGCATGGCACCGTTAATGTCACGAAAGCACTCGAAGAATCGGTGGATACGTTCTTTTACCAAGTCGCTTATGATATGGGCATTGATCGCATTTCAACGTGGATGAATAAATTTGGCTTTGGTGACTACACCGGCATTGATATCTACGAAGAAAGTAAAGCAAATATGCCAACACGTGAGTGGAAGCAAGCTCGTTTCCATAAGCCTTGGTACCAAGGTGATACAATCCCTGTCGGTATCGGTCAAGGTTACTGGACCGCAACACCATTACAGCTTGCCAAAGCGACGTCGGTATTGGTGCATCACGGGAAAGTGATTGCGCCCCATTTACTGCGTTCCACCATCAACAATGGCAATGCATTCTCAACACGAAAAGACGCGGAAATTGTCACCTACCCGCCAATCAAGCATGTTCCCGAAAAATATTGGAACATTGCGATTCATGGGATGTATTTAGTCAACAATGGTCGCCGCGGCACCGCGCGGAGAGCCTTCCGCGGCGCGCCTTATACCAGCGCGGGTAAATCAGGGACAGCCCAAGTGTTTGGTCTTGCGGAAGGTCAATCTTATAATGCTGATGAAATCGCGGAGCACCTTCGCGATCACGCGTTATATACCTCGTTCGCCCCTGTCAAGAACCCAAAAGCCATCGTGACGATCGTGCTCGAGAATGCTGGCGGTGGTTCAAGTCACGGGGCGCCAGTCGCTCGTAAGATTTTTGACCGATTACTCATTAAGAACAAAAAAGGCGATAAGTAATGAATATGGATCCAACGACTGAAAGTCGCTCTTTCTTCAATCGTATACACATTGACTTACCGCTGTTACTCGCTGTGATTGTCTTGATGTTTTTTGGCTTGGTCATTATGTACAGTGCCAGCGGCCAGAATATGGCCATGATGGAGCGCCAAGGAATGCGTATGGTGATGGCGCTAGCCATCATGATTATCACCGCACAAATTCCGCCACGTACCTACCAACGTATGGCTCCCTTGCTATTCTCCGTTGGGGTTGTGCTACTGTTTGGCGTTTTATTCTTTGGGGAAATCTCAAAAGGCGCACAACGCTGGCTCGATCTTGGGGTGATACGCTTCCAACCCTCTGAGCTATTAAAGCTCGCGGTGCCTTTGATGGTGGCGCGTTATATCGGTGCTCGCCAATTACCTCCTAATTGGCAAACGCTGTTTATTTCTTTAGCGATGGTGTTTGTACCCACTATCTTGATCGCCAAGCAACCGGATTTGGGAACATCGATCTTAATTGCAGCTTCCGGCATCTTTGTTATTTTTCTTGCAGGTATTAGTTGGAAAATCATTATCGCCGCGGTGATGGCCGTCGGCGGTTTTATCCCCGTGTTATGGTTTTTCTTAATGCACGAATATCAAAAAACGCGTGTGCGTACGTTATTCAACCCCGAATCTGATCCGCTTGGGGCTGGCTATCATATCATCCAAAGTAAAATCGCCATTGGCTCTGGTGGTTTGCTTGGCAAAGGGTGGCTCCATGGCACTCAATCTCAATTAGAGTTTCTACCTGAACGTCATACCGACTTTATCTTCGCGGTCATCGCTGAAGAATGGGGGCTGATCGGCGTATTGGTCCTCTTGAGTGTATATCTGTTCATTATCGCGCGTGGTCTAATGCTGGCAAACAATTCACAAACCTCTTTTGGTCGCATGATGGCGGGGAGTATTGTGCTAAGCTTTTTCGTTTATGTGTTTGTTAATATCGGTATGGTGAGTGGAATTTTACCTGTTGTTGGCGTTCCGCTGCCATTAATCAGTTATGGTGGTACCTCAATGGTGACACTACTAGCAGGATTTGGGATTTTGATGTCCATTCACACACACAGAAAAGCATTTTCAAAGGCAAGCTAATGACAAAACAACTCTTGCCATTGGCACTCTCCGCTCTCGTTTTAGCCGGATGTAGCTCTACGCCTGCGGGGCGATACTCGATCAGCGATGATATCGCGCCAAACGCGCCAATTTCAGTTGAGCATATTGAAGATGCTCACCCCCAGCGCGAAGCATACAGCCTCGGTGGCAATAAAGACTACACTCTGGATAATAAG
>JBQGON010000006.1:48391-49010 GCA_052087065.1 Vibrio sp.
ACACGAACCCACACCTCATGACCCCAACCGGTAAAGCCTCTTGGTATGGTTCTAAATTTCATGGACACCGCACCTCAAATGGCGAAGTCTATGATATGTACTCGATGACGGCAGCCCATAAAACCCTGCCGCTACCTAGTTTCGTCAAAGTCACCAATACTGATAATGGCAAAACCGCGATTGTGCGAGTCAATGACCGAGGCCCGTTTCATACAGGCCGCATCATTGATTTAAGTTATGCGGCAGCCTTTAAATTAGGCGTGCTAAAAACAGGCACGGCCAATGTGCGTTTGGAGGTCATCACACCTGGGGTTACCGAGCCGAAAAAACCAGCAAAATATGCACAAAAATATTACATTCAGCTGTCATCATCGAGAAATGAAAAAAATGCGCGAACTTTAGCGAAGAAAATGAGTCAAAAATTATCAGTGCGCAGTTTTATCGATAGCACCACTGGAAGCTATCGCGTTTTTTTAGGTCCTTTTGTTGACTATACGCTGACTCAAGATACTCTTACGAGAGTAAAATCCTTGGGACATAAGACCGCATTCGTTAAAAAGTACATCAATACGCATTGATAGCTAATAACGGCCCTCGAAAGTCACCTCTGGGGGCTGTT
>JBQGON010000007.1:0-48702 GCA_052087065.1 Vibrio sp.
AAGATGCCGGCGTTGAAATGACACTTGCATCTCCAGCTGGTGGTCAGCCACCGCTTGATCCAGGTAGCGCGGGAGAAGAATTTCAAACAGATGATACTCGTCGCTTTGAAAAAGATCCTATTGCACAAGAGCGCTTAGCGAATACGATGACGCTGTCTGAAGTTGACATCAATGAATATGACGGTGTGTTCTATCCAGGTGGTCACGGTCCGTTATGGGACCTTGCAGAAGACAAAACCTCTATTGCGATTATTGAAGACACCATTAAAGCGCATAAACCAGTCGCGCTTGTTTGTCATGCGCCTGGTGCACTGCGTCATGTGAAAAACGCGCAAGGTGACTCATTAGTCAAAGGCAAAAAAGTGACTGGTTTTTCTAACTCTGAAGAAGCAGCGGTTCAATTGACTGACGTTGTTCCTTTCCTAGTTGAAGATATGCTACAAGAAAATGGTGGCGAGTATTCAAAAGCTGACGATTGGACATCGTATGTTTTGACTGATGGTTTATTAATTACTGGGCAAAACCCACAATCATCTGCTGAAACCGCAACCGCTTTGATTAAAAAGCTCAACGCTTAATTGCTCGCAGTGAATCTGCTGTAGCTTTGTCGTATGACGATATTAAACGCCCCAAATTTTGTTTGGGGCGTTTTTACATTCAGTCTCGAGCCCTTGATGATTGCTCTTCATTCGGGCAACGCCTCTATCTATAGTTTGGTAAGGTCAATGGCAACGGGATCGCCAAGCCAGTATGCGTTAGTCGTATGATCCGCAAGGTCATCTCCAGTCACGCCATGAACGAAGACCGTCAACCCGTCGCGGCGAGTATCTAGCCACGGAATAATGACGTCAAACACCTCGCTAGAGAATGCTATCTGACAGCTCCACATCGTATGCGGGCCAACCCGCTTTTCATGTATACGACCAATGTTTACTGAAAATTGTTCACCAGCCTGATGACATAATTGACTCGCAAATGCGAGGGTATTTTCGTCAAAGTAGACATGAGCATGATAGGCTTGATATTTATTTACCGGACGTTTGACCACATTCATAGAAGACCTCTTGAGCTGGGTAGGTGAACAAAAGTGAGTGCGTAAATGATAGGCGAGTGAGAGTTGCAATGCGAGCGCTAATCACGTTACGTTGAGTCGTATTACCACATTCAATGGCTAAAGCGGGTGCGCGCGACTGTCTAATGTTCGAGTGTTTTATACGAGAGATAAAAAAGAGAGAGCGAATGCTCTCTCTTTTTAAAGGTGTATGGTCGGACTGAGAGGATTTGAACCTCCGACCCCCGACACCCCATGACGGTGCGCTACCAAGCTGCGCTACAGTCCGATGGAATAAAGCATACCAGTTTTGCTGGGCTCGTCAAGAAGCAAAACACGGTAAGTTCTCATTGAGGTGATTGATTTAATTATCTTTTGAGTAAAATCTTTGCAGCTCAGTCAAACCTTGTAATAACACCGGCAAGGTTGGGCTTTGATGTTTAATGCGACGATAATTTTTATCATAGAGCTTAAAGTTACCAAATTTATCAATCACCGTGGTTTTATCTCCAGTGACCAGTGCCAGTTCTTTTTGATCACCTGCGAGAATCCACTTACGTTTAGTTTCATCAAACAGGTTGCGGCCACTACTGAAATCACTCGGGTTCGAGGAGACACCCATTAAGTCTTGCATTAAGGTCACGGAGAGATCAAGGTGGCTTGATGGATGTTTAAATTGCGCGGGCAGCTTACCCGGCCAGTGAATCACCATTGGCACCTTAATTTGGTATTGACTGTAATTACTGTTTGAACCCCAGCTGTTGGTTTTCGTTTCGTTGAATTCCATACCGTGGTTAGAGGTAATAATTACAACCGTATTATTATCTAATTTTAGCTCATCAATTTTATTGAATAAGGTCGCTAACTCATTATCGGCCTGACTGACTGAATATTGATAATCGCTTTTTAGACGCTTAGCAGGGGATGCTTTTGATTTCGAATTGTGGAAATTATCGAAATCAGCAACTGAGGTTAACTCAAGATAGCTAAACCAGTGCGCATTTTGGTGTTTCTGCACCCATTGCGCCCAATGGTCAATGGTCTGCACATCGTGGGGTAACATTTTGATGAACGTTTGCTTTTGCATCGCCACTTTGCGAAACATGGTTTCGTGGTATAAGTCATCAGCAAAGTTATCGCCACTAAATAGTCCAAATTGATAGTGATGGGATTGAAATACATCTAACATCACTGGCGGCACACCTTGCGCGATAATACTGCTGGCATAACTACTTGGTAACCCATAGAACAAGCCAAAGATACCGTACATATCATTACTTGAGCTGTAATGATTAAGAAACTGTAGATTATGCTTTGCGTATGCGGCTGTATTTGGCATCAGTTCTGGATTTAACGCATCCGCACGTAAATTATCCACGCTGACCAACAACACATTGAGTTGATTCGCGCGTCGGCCAAATTGAATTTTTTCTCGAGGATAATCCACCAGATCAACATTATGTTTCTGATTTTCTTTCAATCGTTTACGGTACTCTTCACGATCCAGTAAGCCATGTTTTTCCATAAAAGATTTCGCTGTCATTGGGTATGACAGTGGGAAGTTAGACTTTTGGCTGGTCACTGGCGCATAGAAATACGCATCAGACCATACGTAGATCAAATGGCTGGTAATAAAGCACACAAAAAATACCGCGGCCATCGGACGGCCAATGCGCTTATGCGATAGTTTACGTTGCTTGCGCCATACCCATTCAGAGAGGCCCAGTTCCAGTAAGAAGATTAAAGGTAGAACGACAAATAGGTGTTGAAGGTCGGTACTCAAGCGGTTGGTTTTATCACTAAACAATAACTCCCACACCACAGGCGTTAAGTGTAAGTTTATGATTTGATAAGCTTGCGTATCAATGAGTAAAACGGTGAGGCCGATGGTAGAAAAACACACCGCAAAAAATCGAAACACTGACCTTGATGGAATAACAAAGGTCAGTGGGAACAGAATGAGGAGATAAAGCGCGAAAACCAGAAAGCCGAAGTGACCCACCCAAGAAACTGATAGATACAGTTGCCCTAGGAAGGTTTCTGGCCATGGTGATTGAGCGATGTACCGCGTACCGATCAGCATTGCTGCAATGATATTAAAGAAGGCAAACCAATGCCCCCAACCGACTAATCGCGATACGCGTTCGCCGTATGTATTTCCGCTATCTACCATGTGATGTTCTGTTATTTATCCGTTGATGATGAACTCAGTCTTCGATTGATGAGATTAACGCTTGTGAGAATTTCTCTGCAATCGATTTGCGTTGTTTCGCGGCCACATTGGTGTTTATAACGTTCGTGGCGATATTACCTGCAATCATCAATGTTAACTCAGATGATGATTGATGTTTATCAAGAACAGCAGCAATTTCCGTCAGAATTGTTTCAACTTGTTCGTCACTATATTTTGATGTAATTGGCATAAGGACTCTATAGATGATAGTAAAAGCGGCTTATGATAACCTACTATACCCTACAACTGAAACCCAACGATGATAATTTCACTATGAGTCTGCACCTTTCCAACGTTATTTTGCATCAATTACGTAAAAATGATAGCGACGAGCTTGTCGTAAACTTTAGAGCGCAAGCGCTCGATAATGATACTTCTACAGAAAATCTTGTGGCCGAGTTGCATCGTGTGTTCAATGCAAAAGCCAGTAAAGGTTTTGGTTCCTTTCAAGAAGATAGTCAATTTCAAAGTTGGCTGCAGGAATTACGTCAAGGAACACGTGATTTTTATGATTTTTCTCAGGTGAGCGGGCAACGTTTACGAGATGAATTGGCAAAGTACCCATTCGCGGACGCTGGGATCTTGGTGTTTGCTGAGTATCAATCTCTGGCTACGGATTACCTTTTTATTGGTTTATTACCCATGAACCAGAGTTTAAAAGTGACGGAAGGTTTAGATATTAGTGCCACCGATTATCTGGATCTGAACAAAATGGATATTGCGGCGCGTATTGACGTGTCGAGCTACGAAACCGATAGAGCGTCTAATCGTTACCTAACCTATATCAAAGGGCGTGTAGGGCGTAAGGTAGCTGATTTCTTCTTAGATTTTCTTCAAGCGAATGTCGGATTAGACACTAAGCAGCAAAATCAGGTATTAATGCAAGCCGTGCAAGATTTTTGCTCGGATGCGAAGCTCGAAAAAGAAGAGTCAATCAGTTACAAAAAACAAGTCGCGGATTATTGTAATGAACAGATTAAATCCGGTGATGAGATCGAAGTACAAGAGCTATCTGGTGAGCTGTCACCAAGCAGCGATGGTACGAGTTTCTTAGAATACACGCAGCAACGCGGGTATGAGCTTGAAGAAAGCTTTCCTGGTGACCGTACCGCGGTGCGTAAGCTCACCAAATATGTGGGAGCCGGTGGCGGTTTAAATATCAGTTTTGATAGCCTGCTGATGGGAGAGCGTGTGTTTTACGATCCAGAAACCGACACGTTGACCATTAAAGGGACGCCGCCTAATTTAAAAGATCAGCTGACCCGCAATAAAAATTAAGTGTGATTCCTTTATTGGCTTTATTGCAGCCCAAGTCACTTCTTATAGTGACTTGGGCTTTTTATTAAGCATTATCGGTAACGGGAGATTGCGTGGCTTGTGATGAGGGAACATGTTCTTCGACGGGATCGCAAGGGTCAACAAACCAACCCATGTATGAACACGTGATGGTAATAATGATACACACGAAACTTAGCCACATGAAGGGGGCGTAAGAAAGCGTTGCGACGCCTAAAATTCCCGCCATATAGATACCATTATCACTCCAAGGAACCATGCCTGACGTTAATGTGCCACCAAACTCGGCATTGCGTGACAGGTTTTTGCGTTGATAGCCGAGACGGTCATAGTTTTTGGCGCAAATTTTGGGTGTGAGAATCAATGACACATACATGGCCGAGCCAAATACGTTACCGAGAAAAGCGGTACCAATTGTACTGGTAGCTAAAGATCCTGCATTTGTTATGCGATGAGTGAAGAGTTTTGCAATAGTTTCTAACACTCCGACTTTATCTAATAAACCGCCAAATCCGAGGCCAAAGATAATCACCGCGACCGAACCGAGCATAGAGGACATGCCACCACGATTGAGAATGGAATCGATAAAGTCAACGCCAGACTCGATTGAGTAGGGAGCCCATGCTGTTTTGAACGCGATGAGTGGATTCATATCTTGGATCATCACGGCCCAAATGACCCCGAGAAGGGAACCAAAACTGATTACGGGGAAGGATGGTAAACGTAACGCCAATAATCCCAACACAATAATGACCGGAATAAATGAATACGGCGTAATATCAAATTGATTTTGCATCGACAGCATCACTGATTGCACTTTTGACATATCGACTTGACCCGAATAATGAATGCCAAATGCAGTAAACATAATCGCAGTAATCACATAGCTAATGGCGGCGATAGGCAGCATGCCTTTAATATGTTCGACCACTTCAACATTCGACATACTAGAGGCTAAAATGACTGAGTCGGACAGCGGCGACATTTTATCCCCGAAATAGCATCCAGAGAGGACTGCACCCGCGGTCACAGGGGCTGGTACCCCTAATCCTTGACCAATGCCCATCATAGCAATACCTGCGGTACCGGCTGCTCCCCATGACGTTCCTGTCGCAAGTGCGGTAAGTGAACAAATGATCATGGTCGCGAGTAGAAATATTGAAGGGTGAATCGCCTTGAGACCGTAATAGATAATCGTCGGTACTATTCCACCCGCAATCCATGTGCCAACCAATGCGCCTACCGCGAGTAAAATGAGTACCGCACCAAGTCCATTCGATATCCCACTCAGCGCCGCTTTTTCCAAATCATGATATTTGTGGCCTAAATGTATACCCAAACCGATAATAATAAACCAGCCAATATACAACGCGAGTTGGATTGGTAAGTCGAGTTTTGCTGTAAAAGAAAATGCGATCAGTAGAAATAATCCGAGTGATACAATAACTTGTAGCATGCTGGGTAAGCGCTTGCCCGCAGATACCATAAAAAACCTCTTTCGAATGGTTATGCTAATGACTTGGTATATGGATAAAAAAATTTCGTATGCACTCTACATTAAACATAGTGATATATCGAGTTAGATGACCAATTCTTTGCGCTAATATAGACATGAAACTAGGTTTTTTAGCGATAAATATTAAGAATGAATAAATTTATGATAGAAGTCACTATTTGTATTTCGTGGCTTAAATAGCATAATTATCTAACTTTATGAGTGCTTTATGTTAATAGCGCCGCGAGTGGCAAGTCGTGGATATCGTCGGTACTGGTCGCAGGGGATAGTCTGGTATCGTCTATTTTTTTGAGCCGTATTGGTATATTGGTGGTTGAGATTTTGCTGAGAATCCCTTATAGATGGGTAAACCAATAAAGAAGAACATGGAGAAGTCGAGAATGAAAGTAGGTCTTGTAGGTTGGCGCGGTATGGTCGGGTCGGTATTAATGCAGCGTATGGTTGAAGAAGGGGATTTCGATCTGATTGAACCGACCTTTTTTAGTACGTCCCAAGTTGGGGGAAATGCGCCAAATTATGGTAAGGATGCTGGCACGCTGCAAGATGCGTTTGATATTGATAGCTTAAAGCATCTCGATGCGGTTATTACCTGCCAAGGAGGGAGCTATACTGAAAAAGTCTACCCGCAGCTTCGTCAAGCTGGTTGGAAAGGTTACTGGATTGATGCTGCGTCGACACTACGTATGGTTGATGATTCTATTATCACGCTTGATCCGGTGAACTTGGCACAAATTCAACAAGGCATTCATCGCGGTACGCAAACATTTGTTGGCGGTAACTGCACAGTGAGTCTTATGCTCATGGGCTTAGGTGGCTTGTTTGAAAAAGGGCTCGTGGAATGGACCAGTGCCATGACCTATCAGGCGGCATCTGGATCGGGTGCGAAAAATATGCGTGAGCTTATCAATCAAATGGGCGTTATTGCTGACTCAGTCAGTTCTGAATTAGCCAACCCAGCGAGCTCTATTCTAACCATTGATCGCAAAGTGGCCGAAACGATGCGTTCTTCTTCTTTTCCTACTCAAGAATTTGGTGTGCCATTGGCGGGCTCGTTGATCCCATGGATTGATGTGAAACGGGAAGATGGCCAAAGTAAGGAAGAATGGAAAGGCGGCGCAGAAGCGAACAAGATTCTTGGCTTGCAAGATTCGCCAGTCCCCATTGACGGAACGTGCGTACGTGTCGGTGCCATGCGCTGCCACTCACAAGCATTAACGATCAAACTCAAGCAAAATGTCCCTATGGATGAGATTGAAGATATTATTGCGTCTCATAATGAATGGGCGAGTGTGGTACCCAATGATCGTAGTATTACAGAACAGAATCTATCACCTGCAAAAGTGACCGGCACGTTGTCAGTCCCGGTAGGACGTTTACGTAAAATGAAAATGGGTGACGACTTTTTGAATGCGTTTACCGTTGGCGACCAATTGTTATGGGGCGCTGCTGAACCATTACGTCGTACACTGCGTATCATTTTGGCAGAACAATCGTAATACTCATGTATTGATATTAATGAAAAAGAAAAAAGCGCCGATCACTATCGGCGCTTTTTTGTGGGGATGGCAGGCGAGATAAGCGTTCTAGCCAGCCAACCCCGGTAGTAAGTTATGTAAACCGTTAGTAATAAACTCGACCCCGAGCGCTGAGAGAATTAACCCCATGATACGAGTGATCACGTTGATGCCCGTCTGTCCGAGAAAACGAACAATATACGGCGCTGAGCGAAACAATACCCAACAGCCAAAACAAAACACACTAATGGTGACCACGATGCCAATTAAATCAAAGGTAGTGGGATAGCGTGAGCCATAAACAATCGTTGAGCTAATGGCCCCAGGTCCAGCCATAAGTGGCATTGCAAGCGGAACCACGCCGACTTGCTCGCGACTAATGGATTCACTTTTTTCTTGTTTATTTTGTTTATCTTCACCCAATTTCCCGCTCATCATCGTAAAGGCGATACTGATTAACAGTAAACCACCTGCGACACGAAAGGCATCAAGAGAGATACTGAACATGTCCAGCAGAAATTGTCCACCCAATAACGAGCAGATAAGCATGATGGCAACCGAGAGGTTGGCCGTGCGCGCCGTTTTACTTCGCTCATCGTGTTCCATATGGCTAGTCAAAGAGACAAAAATTGGCATGATTCCAATTGGATTGACAGTTGCTAATAAGCCAAGGAAAAAATGCAAGAAGATGGAGAAGTCGTTATATGCCATGGCCCTACTCTGATGAAGGAAGTGAACACGAGAATGTGGAGGGTAATGTAAGCGAAATAGCGCATGATAACGAATGAAAAAAATTGTAGTAAATTATCAATAAAGCATTAAAAAAAGTAATGCGAGAGTTGAAAGGTCGAGATAATTGTCATTTTGTGCGTAAGTCATAATAAACGAGAATTTTTTTTGACCAAAAGCGGTGATCAGTGTTGTTATAAACATCTAGTGGCACATGTTCGATGTATTGCGAATGGATAGAAAGTAAGGAATGAAAGTTTTTTACAAATAGCGGTGATTCGCTTACCAAACTAAGTATCCAAGGTGAAAATTGAAGCATTGATAAGTGTTTAAATATCCTTTAAAAAGATGTGGTTAATTTATTATTTTGTGAGTTGAAAATAATGTTATTTTTTAATCAGTCAAACTGATCCAAATCAATTTCATTGAGTGAGTTCACGTCTATACTCATTACATAAAAGCTGTTTACTAAGTGTTCTAAAACGTAAAGCATCACAAAATTAGGATGTAAACGTAAAAGACTTACTAAAAAGTTTTTAACTATTTTTGATTTAGGAGATCTAATATGGCTGTAACTAACTTAGCTGAACTCGATGCTCTCGTGGCACGTGTGAAACAAGCTCAAGCAGAATTCGCCACTTATTCGCAAGAACAAGTAGATAAAATATTCCGTGCGGCCTCATTGGCAGCGAACCAAGCACGTATCCCGCTGGCACAGCAGGCTGTTGCTGAGTCAGGAATGGGGATTGTGGAAGACAAGGTGATCAAAAACCACTTTGCATCAGAATATATTTACAACAAATATAAAGATGAACAAACCTGTGGTGTTCTCGAAGAAGATGAGAGTATGGGCACCATGACTATTGCAGAGCCAGTTGGCATTATCTGCGGTATCGTTCCAACCACTAACCCAACATCGACTGCGATTTTTAAATCATTAATTTCGTTGAAAACTCGTAATGGTATTATCTTTTCTCCCCACCCACGTGCTAAACACTCAACCAATGATGCAGCTAAACTTGTGTTAGATGCTGCTGTTGCTGCTGGCGCACCGAAAGATATTATCGGTTGGATTGATGAACCTTCAGTTGAGCTGTCGAATGCGCTGATGCGTCACGAAGATCTTGCGCTGATTCTCGCGACCGGTGGCCCTGGTATGGTGAAAGCCGCTTACTCATCAGGTAAACCAGCGATTGGGGTTGGTGCGGGTAACGTGCCTGTGGTTATTGATGAAACAGCCGATATCAAACGTGCGGTTGCATCAGTACTAATGTCTAAAACATTTGATAATGGCGTGGTGTGTGCTTCTGAGCAAGCAGTGATTGTGGTTGATGAAGTCTATGAGCAAGTCAAAGAACGTTTTGCTTCGCACAAAGGCTATGTACTTAGCAAAGACGAAGCTGCAAAAGTTCGCGATGTATTGCTTATCGATGGCGCATTGAATGCGAAGATTGTTGGTCAGCCAGCAACGAAGATTGCTGAGATGGCGAACATCACAGTCCCTTCAGATACTAAGGTGCTGATCGGTGAAGGCTTGCATGGCAAAGTCACTACAGAAGATGCGTTTGCTCACGAAAAACTGTCGCCAACACTGGGTATGTTCCGCGCAATTGACTTTGAAGACGCGGTTAAGCAAGCGGTCCATATGGTTGAGATTGGTGGTATTGGTCATACGTCTGGCTTGTATACAAACCAAGACATGAATCAAGATCGTATTTTGTACTTCGGTGACAAACTCAAAACGGCGCGTATCTTGATTAATATCCCAACAACTCACGGCGGTATCGGTGATTTATATAACTTCAATATTGCGCCATCACTGACTCTTGGCTGTGGTTCTTGGGGGGGTAACTCTATTTCTGAAAACGTTGGCCCTAAACACTTGATCAACAAAAAGATTGTTGCAAAACGAGCAGAAAATATGTTGTGGCATAAACTCCCTAAATCAATCTACTTCCGCCGTGGTTCTCTCCCTGTCGCTTTAACTGATTTGGAAGAGAAAAAACGTGCGTTCTTAGTGACAGACCGTTACCTATTCAACAATGGTTATGCGGATGAAATTGTTGATTTGTTAAAAGCACAAGGCATGGAAGTACAAACGTTCTACGAAGTAGAAGCGGATCCAACATTATCTATCGTACGTAAAGGTGCGGAGCAAATGGATAGCTTTAAACCTGATGTGATTTTAGCGCTAGGTGGTGGTTCACCAATGGACGCCGCGAAAATCATGTGGGTAATGTACGAACACCCAGAAACCGAATTTGAAGAACTGGCGATGCGCTTTATGGATATCCGTAAACGTATCTATAAGTTCCCTAAAATGGGTAAAAAAGCAGACCTAGTGTGTATCACTACCACATCAGGGACTGGTTCAGAAGTGACACCGTTTGCGGTTGTGACTGATGATCAAACTGGAGCTAAATATCCACTTGCTGATTATGAAATCACCCCAAGCATGGCGATTGTTGATGCCAACTTAGTGATGAATATGCCGAAATCGTTGACAGCCTTTGGGGGTTACGATGCCGTGGTTCACTCACTAGAAGCTTATGTTTCTGTTATGTCGAGTGAATATTCTGATGGGCAAGCGTTGCAAGCCTTGAAACTATTAAAAGAGTATTTACCGTCAAGCTACGCTAACGGCGCTAAAGACCCTATCGCTCGTGAGCGTGTTCATAACGCCGCAACGATTGCAGGTATCGCATTTGCGAATGCTTTCCTTGGGGTTTGTCACTCAATGGCGCACAAGCTAGGGGCTGAGTTCCACATTCCACACGGTTTAGCCAATGCGCTATTAATGGAAAACGTAGTGCGCTACAACGCCAATGATAATCCAACCAAACAAGCGGCTTTCTCGCAATACGACCGTCCACAAGCTCGTCGTCGTTATGCTGAAGTTGCTGAGCACCTTGGATTGGCTCAACCTGGCGACCACACTGCAGAGAAAATTCAAGCCTTGTTATCTTGGTTACACGAATTGAAAATACAATTGGATATTCCATTGTCTATTCAAGCTGCCGGTGTCAACGAGGCCGATTTCTTTGCCAAACTGGAAGAGTTAGCAGTAGAAGCCTTCGATGACCAATGTACAGGTGCTAACCCTCGTTACCCACTAATTAGCGAACTAAAAGAAGTTCTAATTGCTTCTTACTACGGTAATGCGTATGTAGAAGGGGAAACATTTGAAGGGACTACGGTAATTAAGAAAAAAGCCGACCAAGTGGCAGCAGTAAAACGCGCTCATGAAGAAGCAAAAGCGCAAAAAGCCGAGAAACAACCTGCCGCTAAAAAAAATAAAAGCGAAGCATAAGATAACTTAGGCTTAACGCAAAAGCCCCGCTGCCAAGCAGCGGGGCTTTTTTATATCTTGCCAGTACGAGACGTTATATCAAGTTTTGTCTATCAATAGGCATTATAAAAAATCCTCGCCGTAGCGAGGATTGGTTACTGTCACTCTTGAGAGTGTTCCCACGAGAACAATTAGCTCATTGGCGTTAGTCAGCGAGCGAGTTGGTCGCAACTTTATAAATGGGATCTTCTTCGTTGTTGACTTCCACTAAGCTGCCCGCTTTTTTCAGAAGAGCACGACAGTCTTTACTTAGGTGACGCAAGTGAATCACTTTGCCTTGTGACGAATAGCGTTCTGCCACCGTTTCAATGGCTTCGATTGCAGAGTGGTCAACTACGCGAGAACGAGCAAAGTCGATGACCACTTCTTTGGGATCGTTGTCTGCATCAAAAATTTCCGAGAAGTTAGCCGCCGAACTAAAGAAGATCGGGCCATCTATTTTATAGGTTTTGATGCCTGCTTGGTCGGTTTCTTGGATTGCACTAATGTGTTTGGCATGCTGCCATGCAAACATCAATGCTGAAGCGATCACGCCAATACCGACCGCCATTGCCAAATCGGTAAAAACAGTGACGATAGTCACCAGCACAATCAAGAAAAAGTCTTGTTTCGGAACGCGGCGTGCCAGTGAGAAGGTCGCCCATTCAAATGTACCAATGACCACCATAAACATGACACCAACCAAAGCGGCAAGCGGGATCATTTCAATCAGTGACGAGGTGAATAGAATGAACATCAACAAAGCGATTGCTGCGGTAATACCCGATAAACGGCCACGACCACCAGAGTTAATGTTAATCATTGATTGACCAATCATGGCACAGCCACCCATGGCACCGAAGAATGAACAGCTCACGTTCGCGATCCCTTGACCGATACATTCGCGGTTGGATTTACCACGAGTATTGGTCATTTCATCGATAACGGTTAGGGTCAGCAAGGATTCAATTAAGCCAACGCCAGCGAGGATCAGCGAGTAAGGTGCGATAATCTCGATTGTTTCCCAAGTCATCGGTACATTTGGGATTGAGAAAGACGGTAAGTTGCCAGCCATCGTCGCATCCGCATTACCTGTCATGGAACGGAGAAAATCAACCACGGTGCGCGTATCTAAATGGAAGAAATGCACAATTAAGGTAATCACCACAATCGCCGCCAAAGACGAGGGGACAGCAGAGGTCAGTTTGGGCAAAAAGTGGATGATTGCCATCGTGAGTAAGACTAACCCTAACATGATTAGCATCTTATCTTGTCCAAGCCAATGCATAGCACCATCCGCGCCTGGGGTTTTAAACTGCCCTAGCTGCGCCAGAAAAATCACGATAGCGAGTCCATTAACAAAGCCTATCATGACCGGTGTCGGGACGATTCGGATAAACTTACCGAGCTTAAAGACACCCGCGAGAATTTGGAATATGCCCGCTAGGAGTACGGCGGCAAATAGATACTGGACACCATGGACAGCCACTAAGCTCACCATGACAACCGCCATTGAGCCTGTTGCACCAGAAATCATACCTGGGCGTCCACCGAATATCGATGTCATTAAGCCGACGAGAAAAGCGGCGTACAAGCCCACCATGGGTTCTACTCCTGCCACGAAAGCAAACGCGACCGCTTCAGGCACTAGTGCAAGTGCGACCGTTAAACCAGACAGCACATCGTTTTTCACCGAGTGCTTAGTAAACTGCGGAAATTCAAACATGTTGATTGTTTCTCATATAGTAAAAGGGACTTTGCTAGTCGGCTAAGTGCATTTACAGTGTAGTGAACAACTGTGAAATGCGCATGTCAGTAGCAAGACAACAACTTGCAATAGAACGCGCATGCTACAGAAATGTCGCCTACAGTTCAATTATTGAGATATTGTATACAAAGAGTTCATAAAAAAAGGCTGCTTAATAGCAGCCTTTTTACTAACCCATAAAGGGAGGTTACTTCGTGGTGTTTGTCATTTCTGCACTGGCATGACTGCGAGCAGCTTGACTGCCTGCGCCTTTCGATTGATAACGCTCCGTGCGGAATGGTGCCGCATTGATTGTTATCTCTGCCATCTCATTACTTCCTGGTGCTTTGGCCATCGCTGACGCTGCATGCAGTTTGTAGTGTTTGACGGCTTGATCGCGAGTTACCGTTTCAGGGGCAGATTGCACTGGCGTCGCGCTTTCTGCTTGAACAGTGGTGTCAACCTGCGTGCTATCTGCCACTGTTGTATCAGCAACGGGGGCCTCAGAATTGGTTGTCTCTTCTAAGCTTGTCACCGTATCGGCTGGTGTTGTTACCTCAAGAGCCGTGTCAACAGTGCTTTCCGCGACTTGTTGCTGAGCAACGCTAGTATCAACCGTAGTGTCTTCAACATGAGCTACAACGGTTGTTTCTACCGTCACTTCCTCTGCTGGTTGAGATTTCACTAGCGGTTCGGTGACTTGGCTCTCTTCACGGCGGATAATCACTTTACCCATCGCCATCTCTGGGAAGGCAAACCCACCTGTTGGTGTCGGCGTGACATCTTGAGTTGACGGTTGAGACGTTTTCTCTGCCTTCGGTGTATGCTTAGTAATACCGTAGCTTGGCATCACTTTACCCATCGCCATTTCTGGGGAGGCCACACCACCTTTACGTAGACGGAATGGGTTAGGGCGACGATCACGACCACGGCGGCGACGTTGACCACTGGCTCGAAGGTGACGAGGAGAACGACGATTGCGACGTTGCTTCTGCTCTTTCGGTTTATCGTTGGTATTGTCGTCTGTGACTGGTGCATTGGTTGCTTGCGATTCAACTCGTGTTTCGACATGGTCATCGAGCTGAGCTTGAACCGGTGCTTGTGCAGAAACATTGGTTTCTTCAGGTAATTTCTCGGTCACTTTCGAGCTGACACGCACTTGTTTAGTGAGTTTACGACGTTGACGACGCTCTTTCACTTTCACATTTTTCGCATCTGCCTGATTGTCCTGTTGTTGCGATTTGTTGTCTTGCTGAGGTGTTTGAGCTTCTTCAGCAATTTGACGACCTTGCTCTTGGACTTTTGTTGGCTTGCCATCATCACCTTCGTTGCTATTACGGCGATCTTGCTTAGGCTTACGATCTTGGCGTGGCTTGCGATCTTGTTTTGGTTTACGGTTTTGATTGCCGTTGTCCTTATTATCGCTTGCCGTGTTGTCTTGCGTGGTCGTGTCAGCGTTATTGCCTTGATTATTCGCATTCGCTGATTTATTGCCGTTGCGACGGTTTTGATTACGGTCGCGCTGTGGACGTCGGCGATCGTTGTTATTGTCACGACGGGACTGGTTAGACTTAGTCTTGTCGTTTTGGTTGTCTTGTGTTGTCTCAGCTTGCGTTTGAGCAGGTTCAACCGTCGCTTCTTTAACCGGACTAGCCGTTTTAGGCTCAGGATTTAAGAGCTTATTCAGACCCGTTAAAATGCGAGAGAATAGACTAGGTTGCGATGCAGGCTGTTGAGCAGAATCGGCTTTCTCAGTCTCTGGCTTCGCTTGTTTGGTAGCGCTTTTTCCAGAGTGCGAAGTGAAGCTTTTCAACACTGGCTCTTCAATGCGTTTAGGCTTGAGAGTGTCTTCGCCATTTTCTTTGCTTTCCGCTTCTTTCAGTGCTTCTAGTTTCTTCGGCACAAGGTAAGACAGCAGCTCTTGCTCTTCGCCTTCACGAATACGTAGCACTTCAAAGTGCGGAGTTTCCATATCCGAGTTAGGGATAATGGTAATTTTGACTTCTTGGTTACGTTCAATGTGGTTAACAGAGCGACGTTTTTCATTGAGTAAATAAGAGGCGATGGAAACAGGCACAACGGCCAACACCTGTGCGGTGTTATCTTTGAGTGCTTCTTCTTCGACCAAACGCAGTACTGATAGTGCCAGTGATTCGTTATCGCGAACGACGCCAGTACCAGAACAACGTGGGCAAATATGGTGGCTAGCTTCCGCAAGAGACGGGCTCAAACGTTGGCGAGACATTTCCAGTAAGCCGAAACGAGAGATACGACCGATTTGTACACGGGCACGATCCATATGGACAGCTTCGCGAATACGACTCTCGACTTCGCGTTGATGGCGAACCGGTGTCATATCAATAAAGTCGATCACAACCAAACCGCCTAAATCACGTAAACGCAATTGACGGGCAATTTCATCGGCTGCTTCTAAGTTGGTGTTTAGCGCGGTTTCTTCAATATCGCCGCCTTTCGTTGAACGAGAGGAGTTAATATCAATCGATGTTAATGCTTCAGTTGGGTCGATAACAATCGAACCGCCAGACGGCAAACGCACTTCACGTTGGAAGGCAGATTCAATTTGGCTTTCGATTTGGAAGTGACTAAATAGTGGCACATCGCCATCGTATTTTTTCACGCGACTTACAAAGTCAGGGCGAACATCGTTAATGTGTTCCATTACGCGATCGTAAATGGTTTGGCTGTCGATCATGATTTCGCCGATATCACGACGTAAATAATCACGAATCGCACGCACAACCACATTACTTTCTTGATGGATTAGAAACGGTGCCGGTTGAGATTTGGCAGCAACTTGGATTCGTTCCCAAAGATTGGTGAGGTAACCAAAGTCGCTCGCCAGGTCTTCAGCACTTTTGCCAACACCTGCAGTACGTACAATGATGCCTTTATCTTTCGGAAGAGTATCGATTGCGGCTTTCAACGCCGTACGTTCTTCACCTTCTATGCGACGAGAAATACCACCTGCTTTCGGGTTATTTGGCATCAAAACCAAATAACTACCAGCTAAAGAAATCATGGTAGTTAGAGCGGCGCCTTTACTACCGCGCTCTTCTTTCTCTACTTGAACAATCACTTCTTGGCCTTCTTTTAGCACTTCTTTAATGCTTGGTCGGCCTTTAAATGTGTATCCAGAGGGAAAGTATTCGCGTGCTATTTCTTTAAGAGGAAGAAAACCGTGTCGTTCTGCGCCATAGTCGACGAACGCTGCTTCCAAGCTTGGTTCAATGCGGGTAATACGTCCTTTGTATATGTTTGATTTCTTAGATTCATGTCCTGGACTTTCGATATCCAAGTCGAACAAACGTTGGCCATCAACCAACGCGACACGCATCTCTTCTTTCTGAGTTGCGTTAATTAGCATTCTTTTCATTGAAAAAATCTCATTATCTTTATCTTTTGTTTTGATTTTTGTTCTTGCTGCTTTGAGCCGTTTTCAAGGTGCCTGATCCCATGGCTTATCGGTACAGCCTCCCGGCTGGAGGGATGCTCGTGGGCACTTCAGTTACCACAGACAAATAAAAAGCGCCCGTGACCCGCGGATTTATGCGGTAGATACTCAGCATGAAAAAGCGATGAGTAGAGCAGCAAGAGGGCGTTAACTAACCGTGTCTTACGCCACATGCTGCACATTAGTTTTCGGCCTGTTACTCATTTCATTGTGTACGAGGAGAAGCACGGAAAAAGTAGAACCGAATAATCCTCATAGACAGGTGTGAACTATAGCAGTGACTGCGTAACTCAGCAATCTGCTTTATAAGAAAGCGAGCAAAATTTTGTTTCGTTGCGCAAAAATTGACAACTTCCTCTTTCAGCAATAAAAATTACAATAGATACCGACTAAGTCCTTGAGTTAGTTTTACTGATTTTTTGCAGAATTTGGAAACTTAATTTCTCATTTTCTAGCGGTTCAACGTGATTTTAGTGAAAAAGTGAAATTTATCTCAATCCGAAATATGCATTTATTCTGTTTACAGTTAGAATACGCGCCATGAGTGAGATAAGAACCCAAGTCGAATTTGTCGAGATTGACGAAGATATGGCAGGTCAACGCATTGATAATTTCTTGCGTAACCAACTAAAAACCATTCCCAAAAGTATGATTTATCGGATTGTGCGTAAGGGCGAAGTTCGCGTAAATAAAAAGCGTGTAAAAGCGGAATATAAATTGGCTGCTGGAGACGTAGTACGTGTACCTCCGGTTACCCTGCAAACTGATGATACCAAACAAGATGCGCCCGTCAGCACGAAGCTAAATAAAGTGGCAGAGTTGGAGCAGCGTATCATTTTTGAAGATGATCATATGTTGATTCTCAATAAGCCTTCAGGTACCGCTGTTCATGGCGGTAGCGGTCTAAAATTCGGAGCGATTGAAGCCTTAAGAGCATTGCGTCCAGAAGCGCGATTTTTAGAATTAGTGCACCGTATTGACCGAGATACATCCGGTATACTCCTTATCGCGAAGAAGCGCTCAGCGCTGCGTCATTTGCAAGCGCAATTTCGTGAAAAAACCGTGCGCAAATATTACTTTGCCCTCGTGATGGGGCAATGGAAAAGCAGTTGTAAAATGGTCAAAGCGCCTTTACTGAAAAATGATGTAAATAGCATCGTTCGAGTGAATCCAAACGGAAAAGCGTCAGAAACAAGGTTTAAAATACTTGAGAAGTTCAAAGATGCGACGTTGCTACAAGCGAGCCCAGTCACAGGGAGAACGCATCAAATTCGTGTGCATACTCAATATGCTGGTCACCCGATCGCTTGGGATGACCGTTATGGCGATCCTCGCTTTGATGCGTACACGGCGCAATTTGGCATTCAGCGTTTGTTTTTACATGCAGCAAATATTCAATTTGTTCATCCTGGCTCGAATGAAAAAATGGACATTAGTGCCCCTCTAGAAGAGCGTTTAGAACAAGCATTATCGCGTTTAAGAAATGATGACTAAGGCTTTGGCCATCATTATTTTTTAGATTTTTTTATATTCTCAAATAGCGTGTACATCGTGCTTTTCTAACAGCCGAGTTAACTGAATAAGTGGTAGGCCGATCAAGCTATTGGGGTCATCACCTTCTAAGCGTTCAAATAACGTGATGCCGAGACCTTCACATTTGAAGCTGCCTGCGCAATACAACGGTTGCTCTTTAGCGACGTAATTTTCAGCCATCTTACGGGTGAGCTGACGAAAGTAAACATTGAAAGTATCTAATACTACATCACATTGGTGAGTGTAATTGTTATAGACGGCCAAGCCAGTATAGAAAGTGATGCATTGTCCACTTTGGCTCATCAATTGCTCTATAGCTTGCTCTGCAGTGTGCGGTTTGCCGACAATCGTGTTATTGACGACACAAACTTGATCGCTGCCAATAATCAAACTGGGTATATCGACCTGGCAGGATTGGGCTTTGACTTGTGCTAAGCGTTGCACGAGGTCCGCTGCCTTCTCATGCGCAAGCGGCGTTTCATCACACTCGGGGCTTGCTGTGATAAAGGGGAGGCTGAGTTTTTTGAGTAACTCTTGGCGGAATGGGGATGTGGACGATAAAACGAGTTGGTAATTTGGCATTTTAATTTACAATGATGGAAAGTGACGAGACAGATATCTTAATCGATTCTAGCTTGAATAACTACTGACGCGAAAAGGGAAAAAAAACGAAGTTTTTTGCCTTTTTCTTTGACTAAAACTGTTTTGGAAGATAATATTCTCGCCCTATGCAAAAGGTAAAAATACCGCGGACGGTTGATCCCGGCAAAGCCGCTCAGAAACGTCTTGACTACGATGGCATCATCCAAGTCAGTCTTTTAAAGCGCCTAGCAGAATCGGTCGCCAGCGTTAAACGCGATGCTCAAGTTACATTGTCATTTGGGTTGGATGAGCAGCGACTCGTTGTTATCTCTGGTAAAGCTAACATCGATGTAGACTTAGAATGTCAACGCTGTAATCAGGTTTTCGCATACGAATGCGATGTTGAATTTACTTACACGCCTTATTTTAGTGCGAAAAGTGAAGACGACGCACCGGAAGAGTATGATTTGGTAGATCTAAACGAATACGGTGAAGTAGACCTAATCCAGTTAATCGAAGATGAACTCATCCTCGGTTTGCCTCATATTGCCATGCACGATGAGTCTGAATGTAGCGTTAATTCAAACAATTTGGTATTTGGTGATCTTCCAACAGATGTTGCAGAAGATAAGCCGAATCCATTCGATGTTTTAAAAAGTTTGAAGAAATAATTTCAAACATTACTTAACATAGGAGTAGGGTCGATGGCCGTACAAAAAAACCGTAAAACACGTTCTAAACGTGGCATGCGTCGTTCACACGATGCGCTTACTACAGCTGCCCTATCTGTAGATGCGACATCAGGTGAAACTCACCTACGTCACAACGTGACTGCTGACGGTTACTACCGTGGCAAAAAGGTTATCAACAAGTAAGGTTGACCTTTGCGTAATTTAACCGTTGCACTTGATGCAATGGGCGGTGACTTCGGTCCCCGTGTAACAGTGCCTGCCGCCGTGCAGGCACTGTCGCATTTCCCAGAGCTAAAAGTGCTTCTAATAGGCGATCAAGTGCAAATCGCCCATCAACTGTCCCTGCTTGATTGCCAGCCGAGTGCTCGTTTGAGTATTGTGCATAGCGATCAAGTCATTTCTGATTCTATCAAACCCTCATTTGCCTTACGTCACAGTGCCAACACTTCAATGAGTATGGCTATCGATTTCGTTGCGAATGGTGAAGCGGATGCCTGTGTCAGTGGTGGTAATACAGGTGCTCTGATGGCATTGTCTCGATTTCGTCTTAAAGTGTTACCGGGTGTGGATAGACCAGCATTGGTCTCGGCACTGCCTACGGCGACTGGCAATAAAACCTGGATGTTAGATCTTGGCGCGAATGTCTCTAGTGATGCGGATTCGTTATTTCAGTACGCAGTCATGGGTGCGGCATTGGCCGAAGAACATTTGGGGCGTCCTGCTCGAGTTGCAATATTGAATATTGGGGCCGAAGAGATTAAGGGCAATGATTTAGTGAAACGTTGTTCTGAGATGTTAAGTCAGACACAATCGTTAAACTATGTTGGCTATATTGAGAGTAATCAGATACTTTTAGATAAAGCTGATGTGATTGTCAGTGACGGATTTGTTGGTAATATTTGTTTAAAGGCATGTGAAGGGACGGCACAACTCTTTATTGATAAGCTGAAAGCGAAGTTTTCAGTTTCATCCATAAAGGGTTGGGTAGCTCGAAAGTTGTTTGCAGATGTATTTATTGAACTGAAAACACTGAACCCCGACCAGTATAACGGTGCAAGTTTGCTAGGATTGCGCGGCATTGTCATAAAAAGTCACGGAAGCGCTGACGTACACGCTGTTGTAAATGCAATTTCTGAAGCGGTACACGAAATCAAACGACAAGTACCCAGCCGGATAAGCGATCGTTTGGAAGCGATTTTACTCGAGAGGCATCATTAGTCTTCATGTATAGCAAAATTTTAGGTACAGGCAGCTACCTGCCATCTCAGATTCGCTCAAACGCGGACTTAGAGAAAATGGTAGACACAAGTGATGAGTGGATTGTGACTCGTACTGGTATTCGCGAGCGTCGCATTACTGAACAGAATGAATCTGTTGCTGATATGGCAACTATCGCATCTAAAAACGCCATTGAGATGGCTGGCATTGATAAAAACGACATTGATATGATCATTGTTGCCACGACAAGTGGCAGTCATGCTTTTCCATCCTCTGCGTGTCAGGTGCAAGGCAACCTTGGTATCAAAGGTTGTCCTGCATTTGATATTGCGGCCGCATGTTCTGGCTTTGTTTACGGATTGTCGATAGCCGATCAGCATATTAAATCGGGTATGTGTAAAAATGTTATAGTCGTCGGCGCGGATGCGCTGTCTAAAACGTGCGATCCTACCGATCGTTCTACTATCATTTTGTTTGGAGACGCAGCCGGTGCTGTGGTGCTCGGTGCAAGTGAAGAACCCGGTATTTTGTCGACACATATCTATGCTGATGGCCAGTTTGGTGATCTGCTGAGTCTTGAAAACCCAGAAAATGGGGGAGATTCAGACAAATGGTTACATATGGTTGGTAATGAAGTGTTTAAAGTCGCGGTTAATCAGTTGTCTAAACTGGTTAAGACCACGTTAGCAGCCAATAATATGGATAAAAGTGAATTGGATTGGCTTGTGCCACACCAAGCGAACTTACGTATTATTTCTGCAACTGCGAAAAAGTTATCACTGCCGATGGATCAAGTTGTCGTTACACTTGACCGCCATGGAAATACGTCTGCTGCGACCGTACCAACGGCGTTAGACGAAGCGGTGCGTGATAATCGTATTAAACGCGGCCAAACCTTGTTGCTTGAAGCGTTTGGTGGTGGATTTACTTGGGGCTCAGCCCTAGTGAAATTTTAAGTACTCTATTCAATAGCATAAGTGGTATTTTCGTATACGGCTTATGCTTTTATTTTGCGAAAGGAAATATAGAATGAGCAAGTTTGCTATCGTCTTTCCAGGTCAAGGTTCACAAGCTGTTGGTATGCTGGCAGAACTGGGTGACCAATATGATGTTATAAAACAAACCTTTGCTGAAGCCTCTGACGCATTGGGTTATGATCTGTGGTCATTGGTTCAAAATGGTCCAGCAGAAGATCTCAATGAAACATTCCGTACACAGCCTGCTTTATTGGCCTCCTCTGTTGCCATCTGGCGTGTATGGCAAGATTTGGGGCTAGAACAGCCGCAACTTCTTGCAGGACACAGTTTAGGCGAATATTCAGCGTTGGTGTGTGCTGGCGTGATCGACTTTAAAGAAGCGATTCGTTTAGTTGAGTTACGTGGACAGCTTATGCAAGAAGCGGTACCAGCAGGTGTTGGCGCAATGTATGCAATTATTGGCTTAGCTGATGATGCGGTTGCGAAAGCGTGTGAAGATGCGGCGCAAGGCGCAGTGGTATCTCCTGTGAACTTTAACTCACCGGGCCAAGTTGTGATCGCAGGCGAAAAAGCAGCAGTCGAGCGAGCTGGCGCGTTGTGTAAAGAAGCAGGCGCGAAGCGTGCTCTGCCGTTACCTGTCTCTGTTCCTTCACATTGTGCATTGATGAAACCTGCGGCTGATAAATTGGCGCAAGCTTTGAACGATATTGAATTCCACGCACCTAAGCTGTCTGTGATCAATAACGTTGATGTGGCAGCAGAAACGGCTCCAGAAAAAATTAAAGACGCATTAGTCCGTCAACTATACAGCCCAGTTCGTTGGACTGAAGGTGTAGAAGCCATGCATGAGCAAGGCGTAGAGAAGTTGATTGAAATGGGACCTGGTAAGGTTTTAACTGGATTAACAAAACGTATTGTAAAAGCACTTGATGCAGCTTCAGTAAATACTGTGGCCACACTCGATGCGGTTAAGTAAAGAATAGGAAACGAAACATGAGTACTTTCATGAGCCTCGAAGGTAAAGTGGCATTAGTTACAGGCGCAAGCCGTGGTATCGGTAAAGCGATTGCTGAATTGCTGGTAGAACGTGGCGCAACTGTGATTGGTACAGCGACCAGTGAAAATGGAGCCCAATCTATCGATGCTTACCTTGGTGATAAAGGTAAAGGATTGGCACTAAATGTGACTGATGCTACATCTATTGAAGCAGTATTAAAAAATATTGCTGATGAATTTGGTAGCGTGGACATTTTAGTTAACAATGCTGGTATCACTCGTGATAATCTGTTGATGCGGATGAAAGATGATGAGTGGACAGATATTATGGACACGAATCTAACGTCTATCTTCCGGATGTCCAAAGCGGTACTACGTGGCATGATGAAAAAACGCCATGGTCGTATTATTAACATCGGTTCTGTTGTTGGTACTATGGGTAACGCTGGCCAAGCAAACTACGCAGCAGCGAAAGCAGGCGTGATTGGTTTTACTAAATCAATGGCTCGTGAAGTGGCTTCTCGTGGCGTGACAGTGAATACTGTTGCACCTGGTTTTATCGAAACTGATATGACTAAAGCACTCAACGATGACCAGCGAGCTGCTACACTGGCACAAGTACCAGCAGGTCGTTTAGGCGACCCTCGTGAGATTGCTTCAGCGGTGGTATTTTTAGCCTCTGCAGAAGCAGGATACATGACTGGTGAAACATTGCACGTTAATGGCGGCATGTATATGGTTTAAGACCATTTCTATACTGAGTTCGAAGAAAATCTGTGATAGACTTCGGATTCAATTTAGCGTTGAAATAAGTTTGTATATTATTTATGCATGACTTATATCAATATTGGTATGAATTTCGGTTAAAATCGTCAAAATTGTGGTTTGACCAGCAAGGTCCCCCTTGCAACTTTCCCTAGTTCTAATACACTACGGGAACATCGCATTAGGCGAAATCTGTAAAGGAAAAGAAAAAATGAGCAACTTCGAAGAACGCGTAAAGAAAATCATTGTTGAACAGCTAGGTGTAGACGAAGCAGAAGTTAAAAACGAAGCTTCTTTTGTTGAAGATCTAGGTGCTGATTCTCTAGACACTGTAGAGCTAGTAATGGCTCTTGAAGAAGAATTCGACACTGAGATTCCTGATGAAGAAGCAGAGAAAATCACTACTGTTCAAGCTGCAATCGACTACGTGACCAGCAACGCTCAGTAATATCTCTCCCCAGGCGGCCCTCTGGCCGCCTGAGTTTTTTATAACTCATCTATTACCTCTCATAGAATTTCTTGATTCCGGAGATTATGATCGTGTCCAAGCGTCGTGTCGTTGTCACTGGCATGGGTATGTTGTCACCTGTTGGCAACACTGTAGAATCATCTTGGAAAGCCCTGCTAGCTGGTCAAAGTGGTATCGTTAATATCGATCACTTTGATACTACTAATTTTTCTACGCAATTCGCAGGTCTAGTTAAAGACTTCAATTGCGAAGAGTACATGTCCAAAAAAGATGCCCGTAAAATGGATTTGTTTATCCAATACGGTATCGCTGCCGGTATTCAGGCACTGGATGATTCCAATTTAGAGATTACTGAAGAGAATGCTCCTCGTGTGGGCGTTGCTATCGGTTCAGGCATCGGCGGATTAGAACTAATCGAAAAAGGCCATGATGCGCTTCTCGAAAAAGGCCCACGTAAAGTAAGCCCATTCTTCGTTCCTTCAACAATCGTAAACATGGTTGCGGGTAACCTTTCTATTATGCGTGGCCTACGTGGTCCAAATATCGCTATCTCTACCGCCTGTACCACAGGCTTGCATAACATCGGCCATGCGGCTCGTATGATTGCATACGGTGATGTCGATGCTATGGTTGCTGGCGGCAGTGAAAAAGCCTCCACTCAACTAGGTATGGCGGGATTTGGCGCAGCGAAAGCATTATCAACGCGCAATGATGACCCACAGAAAGCGTCTCGCCCATGGGATAAAGGCCGTGATGGTTTTGTCCTTGGTGATGGTGCCGGCATGATGGTACTTGAAGAGTACGAGCATGCGAAAGCACGTGGTGCGAAGATTTACGCAGAAATCGTCGGCTTCGGCATGTCAGGTGATGCTTATCACATGACGAAACCGACCGAAGATGGCTCAGGCGGCGCACTCGCGATGTCTGCAGCGATGCGTGATGCCAATATCGATGGTACGCAAATCGGTTATGTGAATGCACATGGCACTTCTACTCCGGCTGGGGATGTTGCGGAAGTTCGCGGTATCAAACTTGCGCTTGGAGAAGAAGGCTCTAAACAGGTTCTTGTTTCTTCAACAAAATCTATGACTGGTCACCTATTAGGTGCAGCTGGTTCTGTTGAAGCGATTGTTACCGTACTGTCGTTAGTTGAACAAATTGTCCCACCAACGATTAACCTCGATGATCCAGAAGATGATTTGGGTATCGATCTCGTGCCAAACAAAGCGCGTAAAGTCGAAGGTATGGAATATGCGATGTGTAACTCATTTGGATTCGGTGGCACCAACGGGTCACTGATCTTCAAACGCATCTAACACGTCATTCGCTACGTGATTTGAGTTATAACGGCTTGATGCTTTGCATTAAGCCGTTTGTGTTTATAGGGAGAGGCGATGATTTTGGTCAACGGCGTCGTTGCCGAACATATATCGGTGAGCGACCGAGCTTTTCAATACGGTGATGGCTGTTTTACGACGATGCTGACGTGCAATGGTCATATCCAGCAGTGGCAATATCACCAAGAGCGTGTCGCAGCTTGTCTTGATGCATTAGGGATCCGTTTATTGAACTGGCCTGAAGTGCAAGCTTGGCTAGCAAAAGCCGCATTGCCGGACTTACAAGCGGGATTAAAGCTACATGTTAGTCGCGGTCAGGGTGGGCGAGGCTATAGCCCCGCGCTGGTGTCCGAGCCAACAGTGACCATCCAATCATTTTCTTTTCCTGCTCATTACGCCCAATGGCAATCTGAAGGTATTGACTTGGGATTGTGTCAGCAACGCTTAGGGTTAAACCCGCTATTAGCTGGGCATAAACATAACAATCGGCTTGAACAAGTATTGATGAAAGCAGAGATGGATAAGGCGGGTTGGCAAGATGGCTTATGCTGCGATCTTAATGATCACGTTATTGAAACCACAATGGCGAATATTTTTTGGGTGAAAGACGATATACTTTGTACGCCTGATCTTTCTTACTCCGGTGTTGCAGGTGTGGCCCGGCGTTGCGTGATTGAAGCTGCTCAAGACAGTGGTTTGACTGTAGCTGTAGGGCGTTATTGTTTAACGGATCTGTGGGATGCAGAGGAAGTGTTTATCACTAATGCGATGTTAGGTGTCGCCCCAGTGCGCCACATTCAGTCGCATTCGTATGCAGTGGGTAAATATACGCGTCGTTTTCAAAAGAGGTTTCATTTGTGTTAAAAAAACTCATTTTCGTTCTAGCGATATTGGTTGTGATCTTAGGTGGCGGATTTGGCTATGTTAGTTATCAAGTCGATCGCTATTTAGCACGGCCGCTACAAGTGACGCAAAACCAACTGGTGACCATTCCATTTGGCGCTAATATTAATCGCGCTATGGACATTCTGGCAAAAAAACAATGGATTGAAAAAAGTATGGTTGAACGTTTCGTTCGCCGCTTACATCCGGAGTTGGTGTCAATCAAAGCGGGCACTTATCAAGTGACCCCATCAATGACGTTGCGTAGTGCACTTGAGCGTTTCTTATCAGGGAAAGAGCACCAATTTGCTGTCACATTTGTCGAAGGCAGCCGTTTCACTGATTGGCGCGCTATTCTTGCACATACTGACTATTTAGAGCACACCCTGAATGGGGAAAGTGAAGAAGCGATAGCTGCCAAGTTAGGTATTGATCGCAAGAAGCTAGAAGGGCTATTTTTAGCGGAAACGTATCATTTTACTGCGGGCCAGAGCGACCTAGATATATTACGTCGCGCCCATGAAAAGTTGATGACGTATTTAGACGCTCAGTGGCCAGAGCGCGAGCAACCGCTACCTTTGAAATCGTCCTATCAAGCTTTGATATTGGCATCAATTATTGAAAAAGAAACCGCACTCGATAGTGAGCGTCATCGTGTGGCCTCTGTCTTTGTTAATCGCTTAAATAAACGCATGCGCTTACAGACGGACCCAACGGTGATCTACGGCATGGGCAAGAATTATCATGGCAATATTCGTAAGCGCGATTTACATCAGGCAACGCCTTACAATACGTATGTTATTCGTGGGTTGCCCCCAACCCCCATCGCTATGGTAGGAAAGGATGCTATTGAGGCGGCTCTGCACCCCGAGAAGAGCCAATATTTGTATTTTGTCGCCAGTGGTGATGGAGGGCATGTCTTCTCGAAAACCTTGACCGAGCACAACCGAGCGGTACGTGCATATTTAAGACAATTGAGAAATAGAAAATGAATGGTAAATTTATCGTCATCGAGGGGCTGGAAGGGGCCGGAAAAAGTACAGCAATTGATGCGGTGGTTGAGACCTTAAGAGCTCATCATGTTCAAGATATCACTCGGACTCGTGAGCCAGGTGGTACGGTATTAGCAGAAAAAATGCGTGCGCTAGTGAAAGAAGAGCACGTCGGCGAAAAACTGCAAGATATGACCGAATTATTACTGATGTACGCGGCTCGCGTGCAACTGGTAGAAACGGTCATTAAACCCGCCTTATCGAATGGGTTGTGGGTGGTGGGCGATCGCCATGATTTGTCATCGCAAGCTTATCAAGGCGGTGGCCGACAAATCGCAGCTGAGACATTAATGAACTTGAAACGCACTACCTTAGGGGAGTTTAAGCCGGATCTCACTCTGTATTTAGACATTGAGCCTCGGATTGGACTAGAGCGTGCTCGTGGTCGAGGAGAGTTAGATCGTATTGAAAAAATGGATATTGGATTCTTTGAACGAACTCGAGAGCGTTATCAACAATTAGCCGAGCAAGATAGCTCAATTATAACCATTCATGCTGGCCAAGACATTCCAGCGGTCGCTCGTGACATTAAAGCGGCATTGAATGCTTGGTTATCAAAGCAGTAACAGGTGACAGATATGGCAATGATTGCTCCGTGGTTAGCCGCAGATTGGCGAGATTGGCAAACGCGTTTACAAGCCAACACATTTTCACATGCAACGTTAATTCATAGCCAGCAAGATCTTGGGATTTATTCGCTTGCAGAGAAGTTTGGGCAAGCGTTGATGTGTACAACATCAAAGGACGAACCTTGCGGGTTTTGTCATGGTTGTAGTTTGATGCAGTCGGGCAATCATCCCGATTACCACGTGGTAAGGCCGGAAAAAGAGGGGAAATCGATTACGGTTGAGCAAATCCGCAATTGTAATCGTTGGGCGCAAGCCTCATCTCAGATGTCTGGTTATCGTCTTATCGTCATTGACCCCGCGGATGCGATGAATGAGTCGGCGGCGAACGCGTTGCTTAAAACACTCGAAGAACCCTCATCGCATTGTGTGTTTGTTTTATTGACGCAACATATCAATCAACTATTACCGACCATCATCAGTCGTTGTCAGGTACTATCGATTGCCACCCCCACACCTCAGGTCATCAGTCAGTGGCTTGAGCAGCAAATACAGCAGCCGATTCCAGCCTACGCGGCGCATTTGAACGGAAACTCACCGCTGCAGACCCAATCGTTTATTGAGTCTAAAGGTATAGAAGAGTACGCTAATATAGAAGCAACATTTTTGCGTGCTGCAGGTGGGGATATCGCGGCAGCCACGGAGTGTACACGTTTGTTGGCTGCATCGCCGCTGCATAAATTGCAGTGGCTATGGTTTTTAATCAGTGATGCACAGAAAGTCCATTTTGGACTCCAGCAATCAGAGTGTGTACCTGGCGCCAATCAGCTTGCACAGGTTTTATCTTACGATCGGTTGTACCATTGTGGGCAAGACATAATCAAATTGATAGAGCAACTGCGAGAGTTTACTGGATTAAACTCTGAGCTTCTTATCATGGATTGGTTAATGAATATAAATGAGGACACATGTTTGTAGATTCCCACTGTCATTTAGACAGATTGAACTATGATGGTCTGCATAGCGGGTTAGCAGAAGTATTGGCTAATGCTCAGCAGGTGAATGTTAAAGAATTTCTTTCCGTCAACTGCACGATGGACTCATTCCCGAGTATGTTGGCGATGATCAAAGATCATGACAATATTCATGCTTCTTGTGGCGTCCATCCTTTGGATGTGAACAGTGACTTTGTTATGGAGACGTTTCGTGAGTACGCGATGCATGAGAAAGTGGTCGCGATTGGTGAAACTGGGTTGGATTACCATTACCAGCCAGAAACAGCCGAATTACAAAAGCAACGTTTCCAGCAACAAGTGGCTTTGGCCGTTGAGCTTAATAAGCCGTTAATCATTCATACTCGTAATGCAAGACAAGATACTCTCGACATCTTACGTGACGGCGGTGCTGAACGTTGTGGTGGGGTGATTCATTGTTTCACTGAAGATTTGGCGTTCGCTAAGGCCGCGATGGAGCTGGGATTTTATATCTCTATCTCTGGGATTGTGACCTTTAAAGGCGCCAAAGACTTGCAAGAGGTCGTTAAAGAATTGCCTTTAGAACGTTTACTGATTGAAACAGACTCGCCATATCTCGCTCCTGTCCCTTATCGAGGTAAGGAAAATCAGCCAGCGTATGTTGTGGAAGTTGCCGCGTACATCGCACAGTTAAAAGGCGTAACTGTAGCGCAAGTCGCACAGCAAACGACGCAAAACTTTAGGGATCTCTTCCTTCGCTAAGGATTGGGGTTAGAGCATATCACTGGCGGTTTTTCCTTTTTACTGTAAATGATTGGCCTGAAATAGGCGGATTTTTTAGAATTTCTTCCTGCAAGGGACGGTCTCTAGTGATATGCCTACTATTTGTACATATTTTCCTTTATTTTGTCTGGTGAATTAAATGCCTGATAAAATAGATGGTTAGCTATCATTTGTGTGATTTTCGTTCGGTTCTTAGTGTGATCTGTTTATTACTTTGGAACTTAATTTAATTCGTTACTAGAAACTTTGAGGCTCATCAAGATATATTTAGAGCCGGAAAATATAATGCACGTACATGATACATTTCCTTTGAGACTAGCATCTTAAGGCTGCGGGGGTGTGCCGCTAGTTACTCAATATATTCTAATAACTCACTCAGGAGCATTTACACATGAAAGGTTTCTTTAGTAAACTTTCTCAATCTATTATGCTACCGATAGCTTTGCTTCCAGCTGCCGGTATCATGCTAGGGATTGGTGGTAGTTTTACCAACGCACAGATGGTAGACGCCTACGATATTCAAATTCTACAACCAGGGACTGTTCTTAATAGTTTCCTACAAGTAATGACAGCTGCGGGCGATATCGTATTTGCGAACTTGCCAGTTATGTTTGCCCTTGCGATTGCCATTGGTTTTGCAAAAACAGAAAAAGGCGCGGCAGCATTAGCAGCACTGATTTCTTACTTGGTGATGAACGTCGCTATTGCAAAAACGTTACTTGTTGGTGGCATGCTAGATGCTAGCACCAATACCGTTGTGCTAATGGGCGAACACTACTCGGGTATTCTTGCAAACACACTAGGCATTAGTAATACGCTAAGTATGGGTGTATTCGGTGGTTTGATTTCAGGTGCGATTACGGTTGTATTACATAACCGCTACCATGATGCAAAACTTCCAGACTACCTAGGCTTCTTTGGTGGTGCACGTTACGTACCTATCATCAGTGCTTTTGCAGCTTTATTCTACGGCATCGTTCTTACGTTTATTTGGCCATTTTTTGGTGCTGCCTTTGGTGCAATCGGTATGGCGTTGGGCGAACTTCGCTCGTCAGGCTTAGGTTACATCGCGTCGTTTATCTTCGGTATCATTGAACGTTCATTGATTCCTGTAGGTCTTCATCACGTATTCTACTTACCGCTATGGCAAACTGAAATTGGTGGTACAGCCAACATCGCCGGTGAAGTGGTTAAAGGGACACAAAACATCTTCTTTGCTTCTTTAGCAAGTGGTGATTTCTCTCAATTCTCTTCAACAAACTTCATGACCGGTAAATTCCCATTCATGATGTTTGGTCTACCAGCAGCGGCTTACGCAATGTACACATTGGTTGACCCAGAAAACCGTAAAGCGGCAGGTGGTCTACTATTTTCTGTTGCATTAACTGCGTTCTTGACCGGTATTACTGAACCGATTGAATTTACGTTCTTGTTCCTATCTCCAGCGCTTTACTACTTCATCCACGTGCCATTGGCCGGTATTTCTTTCCTACTGATGGATGTACTCGGTGTGAAAGTGGGTATGACGTTCTCTGGTGGTTTCATTGACTTCTCACTATTTGGTATTCTGCCTGGTCTAACCGGTGTTGATAACCACTGGTACTACATTCCAATCGTTGGTGTGGCTTACGCATTCATCTACTTCTTCTTGTTCCGTTGGTACATTGTGAAGTTTGATGTGAAAACACCTGGTCGTAAAGGTAGCGCGGTAGCGGTTGTTTCTAAACAAGAATACCGTGACGCGAAAGCGAGTGGCGCGAATGGCGATGATGGCAAAGCCGATCAAATGATTGAAGCCTTAGGTGGCCAAGATAACATCGTCGATGTTGATGCTTGTATCACACGCCTACGTATCACAGTTAAAGATGCGAACCTAGTAAAAGAAAATGATTACTGGACAACTCAACTTGGTGCTCGTGGTTTAGTGAAAGTGGGTGAGACTGGTATTCAAGCGATTTACGGTGCTCAAGCGGCGACCTATAAAGCGCAAATTAACGCTAAATTAGGTCACTAATGAGCGTTAAGGAAAAATTTAAGCGCACTGGAGCATTCGTGATTGATTTTTCAATTGCTAAAATGTTTGCTCAAGTCCTCATCGGTGGCGTGTACTACGCCATCATGGGGATGAGTTTAAGACATCCATCAACCGGATTGCTTTCATTAAACAGCGATGCAGCACTGCCAGTATTATTGGCCTTGAGTGTGCTTCTATTAATCCTCTTTATTGGTATTTATCTAGGTTATCATTGGGTGTGTTATCGTTTTCTTGGTAACTCATTGGCGCGCTTCTTTATGCATGTCACTGTGGTATCGAGAGTAGACGGTCAACCTTTAGATAAACGCACGTATTTTGAACGTGAGTTTTATAAAATCAGCTTGTGTATCGGCACTGTCGGGCTTTATGCTTTGTACAGTGGTGCGCAATATTATTCGGCAGGCCACGCGCCTTACCATGATAATCGTTGCTCAGCACGAGTTGAGGTTGCTTAATAACCCAGTTGTACGACATTGACGAAAACCAACGCATTGCGTTGGTTTTTTTTGTTTGTAATACGGGAAAAGCACGGTGCAGGCCTAGAGCCGAGTGATTGACAGAGCCATTACCGCGTAATGACAATCGGGCAATGTCGACTCAGTACATTATGCACTCACCTTAATGATTCATAGGTCAATAACATGAAAAAAACACTAGGGATTGGTTTTGTAAGTGTACTGTGTTTTGCTACTCAAGCATTTGCCGCACCAGCATATCAAGAGAGTCGGTCGGTAGAAGATAATCCGCATAGCTTATCTGCAGGTATCGCAATTGATCAGCAATTAAGTGCTCTACTGAGCGTTGATAACACCTATCGTTTTACCATTGGCAATCAGGGCGGCGCTGTTGATTATATTTTCAAACGAGGTCAGTTCGAAAACTTACGTGCACCGTTAAGTTGGTATGTCGGAGCTGGCGCATGGTCGCAATGGGATCATGATGAATTTGGTGCACGTTTGCCGATTGGCGTAAGCTATCCTGTAACGAATCGCTTAGAAATGTACGCGCAAGTGCATCCTGAGCTCGATTTACATGACGATCCAGATTTACAGCTTGGTGGAGCCTTAGGGGTCAAATACCATTTCTAGCATTGAGACTACGTTGAACAATAAAAACGCCAGAGTTTACTCTGGCGTTTTTATTAATGTTTAATGATGGTGAGTCATCTTAGCTCTTCATCGCTTGGCGGATGCAAAAAGCGGCTCCCCCCCAAGTAATACCGAGTCCTATGATCATCATAATAATAGCACCTGTTGTCATACGTTTACTCCTTGTGCTGATTTTTTACTGTTGACGTTAATGATAATCCCAGCGATGAGTAGCAGGCCGATCATCGCCCAGCCTAATGTGAGATTATAACCACCGTAGCCCTTGGTTAGCAGCGTATCGACTTTGTCAGTTAAAATGATGATCAGCATTGCTGGAGAGATAAATTTAAGGCAGATATCAAACCAAGCGGCAATGTGAAAATCCGATTGCTTATTAGCGTAGTCACGAGAAGCCGAGATTTTCATTAGCCATGCCATGAGTACCAATTCAACCAAACAACTGGCAAGAATACCGATATTGTTGGCGAAGTGATCGACCAAGTCGAGTAACAGTAAGCCACCGTTGGTTGCATAAGCCATAGAGATGACAAACCCAATACCCACGACGCAGTTCGCCGCTTTACGGCGACTACAGCCCAGTTTATCAATGATCGAGGACGTGACCGCTTCAACCAAGGAAATGTGAGAGCTTAAACCAGCAATCACCAACGCAAAGAAGAATAATGGACCCAAGATATAAGGTATCGGTAATAGGTTGATGGCTTCAGGAATCGTGACAAATGCCAAACCAACACCAGAACTGACCACGTCGGTGATGCCCTTGTCTTGTGCGCTCGCCATGTAACCCAATACTGAGAAAATCATGATGCCAGCGAGAATAGAGAAGCCACAGTTGAGTAGCACAGTAATGAAGGCATTATTACTGATATCCGATTTCTCTGGTAGGTAGCTTGAATACGCCAACATAATGGCAAAGCCAATACTTAACGTGAAGAAGATCTGACCATAAGCGGCTGCCCATACTTGCAAATCCCAAATCTTGCTAAAATCAGGTTTGAAGAGATAAGTGATACCTTCCAATGCGCCAGGTAGCGTTATCATTCGAGCTATCAAACCAATCACCATAAGGAATAAGATTGGCATCATGATCTTGGACGCGCGCTCAATTCCCGATTTTACACCACCTGCAACGGCTGCATAGGTGATCGCCCAAGCAATGGTCATCGCTAATGCAATGCCCCACTGGATACTACCAAGATTGGTTGGCGAGTTATCACCAAGCTTGAGGTAATCTGAGAAGAAGTAAGCATTGGTGTCGGTGCCCCAACCTTGAGTGAACGATAACCCGAAGTAGGAGATTGCCCAGCCAATGACGGCGACATAATAGATAGCAATGACGGCTGCAACGCCGACTTGGAACCACCCGAGCCACTCAAACTTTTTATTAATAATGGATAGTGTCTTCGGTGCGCTACCACGATGGCGCTGACCCATACTAAACTCAAGGATCATAAATGGGATGCCAGCAGTTAGCATAGCAAAAAGGTAAGGAATGAAAAAAGCGCCACCGCCGTTTTCATACGCCATATAGGGGAAGCGCCAGATATTCCCTAATCCGACTGCAGACCCAACCGCAGCCAGAATAAATCCGGTACGTGAGCCCCATTGTTCTCGCTTCATAATGTACTCCTTGTACTCTGAATTATTCAATTGCTTTATATTTCTGCTAGATACTATGGATGACATTGATTCGGTAGGTTCAACATATCGAATATAAATCTTCTATAATTTCACAAAATATCAGTTTTTTGTTTTTAGCTAATCGATAAATCAGAATATTATTTCAATATTGATGATGTGTGTTTGCAAAATCTGAAATATTCAGCTGTGCATTACCATTAAGCCTACAATTTTATTTTTATTCTGGCAACTGAATGATAGCGGCCCTATCGATGGGGTTTTTGGAGTTTTATATGGCTTTTTTGTGACTTTATTAGCGATAAATCTGACATTAATTGATAATCTTGGTCGACATGACTTAAATTTTGTTGTTTTATGACTTAAAAATCTGTAGGTAAACAACTTTTTAGTGATGGTTTTTACAACAGTTTATTTTTTGATGTAGATCAAATTGAGTTGAATCTGTTGGTGAGCACAGTTATAACTGTGATTACGATTAAGCTATATGTCACTTTAGATCCGCTATGATGAAAGGATAAATGCGTCAATTTTATCGTTTGAGTGTATCAATAGGAGTGTACAATGAACTTTAATCTAAAAATGTCTCTCGTTATTACAGTTATTTCCTTTATTGTCTTCATAGGAGCTGGTTTAATAGCGATTATGTAATTAAATATCAGGAGTTCGCAGATGGGGCGTAATAGTGGAACCATTTGTCCCGCTAGTGAGAGTATTGATAACGATCAGTTATCCAGATTTATCAGTGGAAAAAGTGCGTTGGTTGCTCAAGGTGGTGGCCAACGTGGCATCTTTACCGCCGGCGTATTTGATGCCTTTTTACAGGCCAAGTTTGACCCCTTTGATGAGTATTTTGGTACATCAGCGGGAGCACTGAATTTGTGCCCATTTATTTGTCGTCAAGAAGGGTTAGGTAAATCATTTATCACTGAACTGACGACCAATCCCGAGTTTTTTCATCTCTTTAGTTATATCCGACGCAAACAGTATATGAATTTGGATTGGGCGTTTGACCAAATCCAAATCGACCCTTACCGCTTGGATATCGCCACTGGGCGCGAAGTCTTACGCAGCAAGAATCGCCGTGCGTTTGCCGCTGCCACCAACACCTCCGATTTAGAAGATCATTATTTACCCATGATGGGCGAGGATTGGCGTGCGGTATTGGCGGCTACTTGTGCGATTCCTCGGCTTTACCAAGGCGTTGTTCCTATTAAGGGATACGATTACGTTGATGGTGGGGTTTCAGCGGCCATACCGGTCCAAGAAGCTTGGCGGCGTGATGCGCGTTTTATTACGGTAGTACGGACAGAGTGTGTCGAGGACTCGTTAAAAACGCAGTTAGAAAACGATATTGAAAGTCGCAAAGTTGCGTGGTTTAAAGATTCACTCAATAGCATTCAGCTCCAGTGGCAGACTAAACTGATAGAGTGGAAGCGTGATTGGCAATCTTTTGTTCAACAGCATAAAGGCAAGGCTCGGGCTCAAGGTCTTAATGTGATGAATGGTGGACGCTGGATGTTTGGTGCCGATGATATTTATCGCCTAAGCTATTTGTTGGGTGACAAGTTTGATTCAGGACTGGCTGATATGTTAATGGTTCACTATCAGACTTATGGTCTAACCCAAGAATTTTTGACATCACCTCCGGATGATACCTACATCATCCAAATTGCCCCTAGTGAGCCACTTAAGTCGAACTCTTTGATGAGTCGTCGTGAAGATTTGATTAATGACTATGAGCTAGGTATGGACGCTGGGAATCGCTTTATCGCGCAATATCAAGAAGCCGTATCTAAGTGGTCAACTCGTACGATTTTAGATCATCTCGATATGCACGATGCCGATCCGATGAATCCTTGACGGTATGTCGTTAGTGTCACCCATCTTTATAAAGAGCCTTCTTCATCGAAGGCTCTTTATTTTGTCCGCTCAGACAAGCAAGGCATGATTACAATACTGGCAAAATACGCATGCAATTGGTGGTCCCTTCTACGTTGGTTATATCGCCTTGCGTGATAATGACTAAATCACCAAACTCTAACAACCCAGCTTGTTTCAACGCCTCAAGCGCATTCTGTGCTAAGTCGTGACCGACTTGTTCTTCTCCATCATAATGAAAGGGGGTGACGCCGCGGTACAGCGCGCAACGATTGAGCGCGGCATGGTTACGTGACAGTGCAAAAATAGGGAAGGTCGTATTTAAGCGGGAGGTCATTAACGCGGTGCGGCCGGATTCGGTGAACGTGACCATCGCTTGTACACCATCCAAATGGTTGGCGGCGTAAATAGTAGACATGGCAATGGCTTCTTGCTCGGTCGCGAATGACCCCGAAATGCGATAACTCTGATTGTTAGATTCAATCATTTTTTCAGCGCCAATACAGACGGCTGCCATGGCTTCAACGGTTTCAACCGGGTAGAGGCCGGCAGCCGTTTCCCCAGAGAGCATCACGGCATCGGTACCATCTAATACAGCGTTAGCCACATCCATGACTTCGGCTCGAGTTGGCATTGGGTTGGCGATCATAGATTCCATCATTTGTGTTGCTGTAATCACGACACGATTTAAGTTTTTGGCTCGTGTGATCAATTTCTTTTGCACCGCGATGAGTTCAGGGTCACCAATTTCTACGCCTAAATCTCCTCGCGCTACCATGATGACATCCGATTCCATGACAATATCATCGATGTTCTCATCACTCGCCACCGTTTCGGCCCGTTCGACTTTAGCAACCATGCGTGTATTGAGCCCGGCTTCTTTGGCTAAACGACGTGCATACTTCATATCTTCGCCATTACGCGGGAAGGAAATTGCGAGATAATCGACATGGATTTCAGCCGCAAGTACAATGTCGCGTTTGTCTTTCTCGGTCAGTGCATCGGCCGACAGGCCACCGCCTTTTTTATTGATCCCTTTGTTATTGGAAAGCGCTCCGCCAATCATCACTTCTGTATAGATTTTAGGGCCTTCGACTTTTAGTACTTTGAGCTGTACTCGGCCATCATCTAACATCAATAAATCGTCTCGTTGCACATCTTGTGGCAAGCGTTTGTAGTCGATGCCGACCGCTGATTCATTACCGTTGCCGGGGGCCATATCGGCATCAAGGATAAAGTGATCGCCTTCCTTTAGCGTTACTCGATTGTGTTCAAAGGTAGATACGCGGATTTTCGGACCTTGCAAATCACCCAATATAGCCACGGTACGGCCAAGTTTTTTGGCAATACGACGAACTTGCTCAGCACGGCGTTTATGATCGTCGGCATTGCCATGCGAGAAGTTCATGCGTACCACATTGGCACCGGCTTGAATAATGGCCTCTAATATTGTCTCTTTATCTGTCGACGGGCCTAATGTTGTCACAATTTTTGTTCTTCTTTGTTCCGTAGTCATAACCTGCTCCTGATGATGGATGACGAGGCGGGTAATCAAAAGAATATGGAGGTAGTGCCGTTTAAGTTTGGAAGTGAATCAGGAATTTACCAGTGGCATTTATATTATTTGCTGGTTGAATCTAAAGATTATGCGAAAAAACTCGGTATGATGATGAACTTACACTATGACATAGTACGCAAACTTCCATATTGGTGCGTGATGAGAGTCACGGCAAGTCATCAAGTGACTTCACAATTACTTCACAAAGTAAAAAAATTACACAGTTTTTCGTTCTTGGAGTAAATAATGTACATGGCCCAACCCGGACACATTGACCATATCAAGCAGGTGAATGCTGGCCGTGTGTATAAGTTGATCGATCAAAACGGTCCTATTTCTCGTATCGACTTGTCGAAAGAGAGTGCACTTGCACCTGCAAGTATTACTAAAATTACCCGCGAGCTCATTGATGCGCATTTAGTGCATGAAACAACGGTGCAAGAAGCCATTTCTCGAGGCCGACCGGCCATTGGCTTACAAACATTAAATGAAGGGTGGCAGTTTTTATCTGTGCGCCTTGGTAAAGATTATCTTGTGCTGGCCCTGCATGAGTTAGGCGGTGAAGTATTAGTCGATAATAAAATTGATATTCATGAAACAGATAAAGAGGATCTGCTTGCTCGTCTGTTATATGAAATTAAGTACTTTTTTGATAGCTATGCTGCGTTACTCGGGCGGGTCACGAGCGTGGCTGTTACCGCTCCCGGGCCAGTCAATTCAGCCGAAGGCATTATTCTGCGGATACCACACACCAATATTTGTGATGTACCTATCGGCGAAGCCATTCATAACGCAACGGGGTTACCCGTCTTTGTCGCGAATGACACCCGCGCATGGGCGCTAGCAGAACGCTTATTTGGTCATGCTCAAGATGTCGATAATTCGGTGTTGGTTTCAATCCACCACGGAGTCGAGGCGGGCATCATTATTGATGGGCACATCGTGCAAGGACGCAAAGGCCATATTGGCGATTTGAGCCATATTCAGATAGATCCATATGGCAAACGTTGTGAATGTGGTAATATCGGCTGCCTAGAAACGGTAGCAACGTCTCAAGCGATTCAAAACTATGTAGAAAAGCGTTTACACCAAGGTGATACGTCGATACTTGCCGAACATGATGACATTACGATAGAAGCCATTTGCCAGGCCGCTGCACAGGGTGATGACGTTGCTGTTGACGCCATTGAACACTTAGGCCGTTATCTCGGCGCTGCGCTCTCCATTATCGTTAATATTTTTAATCCAGAACGGATTTTGATTGGTGGTGTGATTAATCAGGCAAAAGACGTCCTCTATCCTGTATTAATGCAATGCATAGAGCAACAAACGTACCCTCGATATCAAGATGGTATAGAGCTTACGGAGTCCCGTTTCTATCGACAAGCCACGATGCCAGGTGCTGCTTTGATTAAACAAGCCCTTTATGATGGTGTCTTGTTGATGAAAGTTGTAGAAGGCTGATTCGTTATTATCATTTAAATTAATGATGAGTTAGTTTTACATTTTACATATCTGGCTATAATGTTATTGATGGTCATTAGTTAGGAATCCCTATGTCAGGCGTTTTAAACACGGTCGATGCGCGCACCAATTTGGTTGGTGAAAACCGCTTAGAGCTCTTGTTATTTAGTTTACACAGTAGCCAATACTTTGCGATCAACGTTTTTAAAGTGAAAGAAGTGATCAAAGTACCGGCGTTAACTAAGTTACCCGGCTCGCACATGCATATAATAGGCGTGGCCTCCCTGCGAGGAGAATCCGTTCCGGTGATTGATTTGCGAAGTGCCATTGGTTTTCCGCCCTCTAGACTAGAGGACGCTGAGCAGAATCTCATCATCACTGAATATAACCGTTCAGTGCAAGGTTTCTTGGTGGGCCAAGTTCGTCATATTATTAATACGACGTGGACTGACATTCAGCCACCACCAAAAACCACCGGGCGCTCCACTTATTTAACGGCGATTACGCATCTTAAAGAAAAAGAACGTTCACACATCGTTGAGATTATCGATGTCGAAAAAGTGTTGGCTGAGATCATTGATTACGACGTTTCAATTTCAGAAGATGTGTTGGATCGGGATTTGCTCGGCCAGATGAACGGACGTCGTGTTTTAATTGTTGATGACTCATCTACGGCACGTAACCAAGTGAAGGGAACATTGTCTCAGCTCGGGCTAGAAATTATCGAATGTCGCGATGGGTTAGAAGCGTTAACGTTATTACAATCGTGGTGTGATGCTGGTAAGAATATTGATGATGAGCTCCTCATGATGATTACGGATGCCGAGATGCCGGAGATGGACGGGTATCGTTTGACTCGTGAAATTCGTCAAGATAAACGTATGCAAAACTTACATATTACGTTGAATACGTCATTGAGTGGCAGCTTTAACGAAGCGATGGTGCAGAAAGTCGGCTGTAATCGCTTTATTTCTAAGTTCCAGCCAGATTTATTGGTTGAAGTGGCGCAAGAGCGTTTACGAGAAGTATTATAACGTTGGTGGTTTTATATATTTTTAGTTAAAAGCGCGATATTCGCGCTTTTTTTATTCCTTTCATTGATTGCGCACTGCTTTGTTTCTTCCACTGTTTATTCTTATCATCCGTATTGAATATATCGAAAAATATCAAGTTATAAATTGAATCATAATATGTTTTAATCATGATTCAATCTAAACAATCACGGACCAGACCAGCATAGTGATGGATGATTTAGGAGAACAAGATGAGTCTATTAAGAGTAAAAGATCATCTGTCAGCAGATTTTATGACACTTGATATCGTGACGCCGCGGATACGTTTAGTTCCTGTGTCAGCTACCTTCGCAACGGCTATTTTACGAGAGTTAAGCCCAGAAATTACTCAATATATGACGCCCGATGCGCCACAAAAACTGTCTGATGTGTCTAGTTTTATCGAAGAGTCGGTCACGGATATGCAAGCAGGGAAAGAGATCATGTTGGCAATAACCGATGTGCGGACGCATGATTTTATTGGAATTTGTTGCTGCGCAGCCAAAGATTCCCCCCACACACCAGAGTTGGGGGTTTGGGTGAAAAAATCGGCCCACGGTAAAAAACTCGGTCTGGAAAGTGTGACCGCTTTAGTGGAATGGGCGAGGGAAAATTTAATATACGATGTCCTGACGTATCCGGTTGATCGCGCCAATATTGCCAGTCGGAAAATACCAGAGGCGTTATGTGGACAAATATTTGAGGAAAAGCCACTCGATACTCAATCTGGCATTCCCTTAGATGGTGTCGTTTATAATATCGCCTAGTGAAGTTTGTCATGCGTTACTTTTTTGTTAACCGTGTCAGCGTTTAGACATGAATCGTATTATCACGAGACAAAGCAAACATTCATCAATACAATGAATATCAGACTTAAGCAATATTCATTTTGATTGCAGTCATTGATATCGGTAGAAGGGTTTAGATGCGAAAGTCTAAACATGGCGTTACCAAAAAATAAATAAGGAGCGAGGATATGGATTTAATTCGAATTTTATGTTCTGTGCTATTACCACCATTAGGTGTTTTTCTACAAGTTGGTATTGGGGGCGCTTTTTGGCTCAATATATTACTTACTCTATTAGGTTATATCCCCGGAATCATTCATGCGGTTTGGGTGATTGCTAGACGATAATCATGTCGTTTTCTATCATTGACCTGATAGTGGAAATAAAGCCCAGCATAAGCTGGGCTTTATTTTTGTTGCGATCTTGTCGCTCAAGATTAATAACCAATGGCTGCGCCTTGTGGTCGACGAGCGTCATTGGCGCCGTAAAGGTAACCCTCACGGACTTTGCCCGAGACCGCCGAATCACTGACATTTGATGCTTTCTCATCTTTGATAACGCTTGGTAAGCCAACCATAATGGCTTCAGCTGCGCCCCATGGTTTTTTCTCAACCATTTTATAGCCGCGTTGTTTGAGAATTTTTAGGGTATCAGGGGAAATACCTCGTGTCTCATAAAGTACGACGTCAGGTAGCCATTGCTGGTGGATACGCGGGGCATTGACCGCTTCTTGCAAGGTCATACCGTAATCAATCACATTCATCACAGTATTAAGTGTAATCGTGATAATGAGTGAGCCTCCTGGAGAGCCTACCACCATAAAGGTTTTGCCATTTTTGGTCACAATCGTTGGAGACATGGATGACAGCGGGCGTTTACCCGGTGCAATCGCATTGGCTTTACCTTGTACTAAACCAAACATGTTGGTTGCGCCGACTTTCGATGTGAAGTCATCCATTTCATCATTCATCCAGAAACCATAGCCGGGCGCCATAACACCTGCGCCAAAGCGACCATTGATAGTATAAGTGGTCGATACGGCATTTCCCGCTTTATCGATGACAGAATAATGGGTTGTTTGTGGCTTTTCATGGGGAGGCACGCCAGCGGCAAGTTCTTTTGATGGCGTCGCGTTCACTGGGTCAATTTTCTCACGAATCTTAGCCGCATACTCTTTGCTCAGTAGTTTCTTCATCGGGATATCCACGAAGTCCGGATCGCCTAGTAGGCTATTACGGTCAACATACGCATGACGCATCGCTTCTGCGGTGTAGTGAATTGCCTCTGCTGAGCCATAGCCCATAGAAGAAAGATCGTAACCTTCTAAAATATTAAGAATCTCACACATGGTGGTACCACCTGAGCTTGGTGGTGGCGCAGAGATGAATTCATAGCCACGGTAAGAGCAGGTAACCGGTGTGCGGTTTTTGGCTTTATAGTTAGCAAAATCTTGTGCGGTAAGGTAGCCACCATTGGCCTTCGCCGCTTTTTCAATGGCTTTAGGAATATCACCTTTATAAAAGGCATCAGGCCCTTGTTTAGCAATACGCTCTAGTGTGCTGGCAAGGGCGGTTTGAACTAAACGATCGCCTGGTTGCAAAGGGCTGCCATCTGGGCGAAGAAATATTTTCGCCGCTTGTTTATCGCTGCGTATTTTCTTTAGGCTGGTGTCGATAACATCGGTATCACCCCGTGTCAGGATAAATCCATCGCGAGCCAGTTTAATTGCAGGAGCCATGATTTGAGCGCGAGAGAGTTTGCCTGAACCATATTGTTGTAGCGCTTTTTCCATACCACGCACGGTGCCTGGAACACCAACGGCGCCCCAACCGAGTAAACTCGCGTGTGGAATCAGTTTACCCTCCGCATCTTGATACATTTTTGCACTGGCGGCGGCGGGAGCCATTTCGCGGAAGTCAATAAAGTGATCTGAGCCATCGGCAAGGTGTAGAGTCATGAAGCCACCGCCGCCGATGTTGCCGCAGCAAGGGTTAACTACAGCTTGTGCATAGCCAACGGCCACAGCAGCATCGATAGCGTTTCCGCCCATTTTCACAATGTCTACACCAGCTTGTGAAGCGAAACGTTGTGATGACACCACCATGCCATTTTTAGCTTCAACTGCGGGCAGTGTGGCAGCCACACTGACTTGAGATAGCACTGATGTGGTCAGTGCTAATAGCGAGAATACTCCAGCAAGGAGCGATCGTTTATAGTCCATTATATCTTCCATAAATGTTATTAGTCTCAACGCAAACGCTGAGTATGAGCAGTGTCATGGTCAGATGCCTTGACACAAAGGCGACTCTAAATCGGTGTTTTTGTCTATAATTACTAGTTTATCAGCGAGTTAGAATAACGTTATGAGTTCGGTTCTGCCAGTAATTTTTTGACAAAATTCGCTGCGCTTCTTGCTTTTTAGTCAGCGGGTATATGGACGTATTTTACGTGCACGGGGCGCTGATATTTTTAATCCGTTTTGCCCCTTGTGTTTGCTAACATCAGCCCAATATTTACTGTTAACTCAGTCAATCACTCAGGTTTTTGATTGGCAAAGTCACTGACTGTGCAGGTGTCATCGTTTTAGGTCGAATGTCAGTAACAGCGCATTTCGTGTGGATTTATATGACACCGCCAGTCGATTTAATCAACAGAGGAAGCTTATATGAAAGCCATGATGTTAAAGCAGCCCGGCGGTCTTGACCAAATTACGCAAACTGAATTACCTGACCCAGGTCAGCCCGGTCCCGGTGAAATTCGTGTTGCTATCAAAGCAAGCTCACTCAACTTCCATGATCTCATCGTTGCGCAAGGTGATGCGCCGACTGAAGATGAACGGATTTTAATGTCAGATGGTGCCGGTGTTGTGGAAGCCGTAGGTGACGGCGTTCATGAATTCGCGGTCGGGGATTATGTGGTATCCACGTTTTTCCCAAACTGGAATGCCGGACAGCCATTCGCGGGTGTGGGGCATTTTGAAGAAACTCCGGGTGATGGGGCGCAAGGCATGGCGGCAGAAGTCGTGGTGAGACCGGTCTCTGCTTTTACTAAAGCACCCAATGGTTGGAGTCATGAAGAAAGTGCCACGATTACCACCGCAGCGCTAACTGCATGGCGTGCTCTAGTTGTAGACGGCTCATTGAAAGCCGGAGACACCGTGTTAACGCTTGGAACGGGCGGAGTCTCGATTGCAGCGGTTCAATTAGCCAAAGCAATGGGCGCTCGTGTGATTGCTACATCTTCTTCTGATGAAAAGCTCGAAAAACTTAAAACGCTCGGGGCGGATGAGGGAATTAACTACAAAACTCACCCAGAATGGGCTCAAGAAGTACTCAGTTTAACGCAAGGCCGAGGGGTGGATCATGTGGTTGAAGTAGGAGGCCCAGGAACTTTAGCTCAATCGATCCAGTCAGTGAAAGTAGGTGGCCATATTGCATTGATTGGCGTGTTAACGGGGATGCAAGGGGATGTACCTACAGCCCTCCTCATGGCAAAACAAGCACGTTTACAAGGGTTGATCGTCGGCAGTCGTCGCGACCAACAAGAATTTGTGGCAGCACTTGAAGCCAATAATATTCGCCCAGTGATTGATAAAACCTTGCCGTTTGAGCAATTAAGTGAGGCATTTAGTTACCAAAAATCGGGTCAGCATTTTGGTAAAATTTGTGTGACGTGGTAAGCCCAAATCACACTTAATCGCTGATTTAATGAAGCAAGCTAAAGTTGCCCTAGGCAGCTTTAGCTTTTTTATTGCCATGAGCGCGGATAAATCTCGTTGTAAAGACTCACTGCAATAAAAAACCGCTTGGTATTATCCAAGCGGCTTGATTGATTATACAGTAAAAGGCACGGAAAGTGCCTAAATTACTGATTATAAAACGGTTAGTGTGACATCGATGTTGCCACGTGTCGCGTTTGAGTAAGGGCATACTTCATGCGCTTGATCGACCAATTTTTGTACTAACTCTTTGTCGAGTTCAGGTACATCAATACGCAGTTCCACTTGGATGCCAAAACCTTGTCCGACTGGGCCGATACCGACAAGGCCTTCAATCGTTGCAGCTTCTGGAATGGTCACTTTTTGTTTTGATGCGACCAATTTTAATGCGCCAGTAAAGCAGGCTGCATAACCCGCCGCGAAGAGCTGCTCTGGGTTAGTGCCATCACCGCCAGGACCACCAAGTCCTTTCGGAGTTGTCAATTTAAGATCGATTGCTTCGTCATCTGCTGTCGCGCGGCCATCACGACCACCGTTAACTTTTGCTTGAGCTGTATAGAGAACTTTATCTAAAGACATAGTCATACTCCGTTGTTTTCAAAAAATTGACGATTCGTACCTACAACTTGCGATCTTATGTACTAAACATGAAGAACGAGCACATAAAGATCAAGATGCGAGTATCGGTAAAGGTGCTTTTCGTCACCTGATGAATAATAAACTAGCAGTCCTGTTGTTAAATTGCAAGCAATTAGATTGTGCGCAATTAAATTATCTCTGTTTTATGACGGCTGATTGAACCGTATGAAATGAAAGCCAAGAGAGCGGGAGCAGTGTCGTGCTGGAAGACACTAACGATCAAAACAACCAGCGAGATTATTGTGCAGAGTACAAACCTTGCTTTACTATTAAAATAATAAGCGTACCTCACTTCACTGCATAAGCTATCAGCCATGAAAGATAATCAATCACAGTATCACACACTGCGTGTCGTCCTTGGCGATCAACTCAACGCCGCGCACTCTTGGTTTAAAGAGCAAGATGATGGTGTGCTGTATTTGCTAGCCGAGTTCCACCCCGAAGCGACCTATGTTAAGCATCATATTCAAAAGCTCTGCGCGTTTTTTCTGGCGATAGAACGTTTTGCTCGTGCCTTAAAAGAAAGCGGTCATGCGGTGTGTTATCTCACTTTGGATGACACTGATAAGCAAAGCCTCACTGACGTGATCTTATCCATCGCTCGACAGCATAATATTGCTGAGGTGCAACTGCAGCGCCCCGATGAATATCGAGTGTTACAACAATATCATCCGCTAATCACTCAGCAGGCAAAGCCGACATTTAGTATGGTGGATAGTGAGCATTTTTTATTGCCTTTCAATGAAATTCCGGATTTTTTCCAAGCGAAACGAACCATTCGCATGGAAACGTTCTATCGGAAAATGCGTCAGCGTTTTAACATCTTAATGGAAGATGACAAGCAGCCCGAAGGCGGGCAGTGGAACTACGATCCTGCGAATCGTAATAAACTCAAAGCGAAGGATTTGGACCAGATTCCGGAGCCACTGTGCTTTCAACATGACGTAACCCATGTGCTAGAGCGTATTCATCGCCATGACATTCCCTTCCTTGGCAAAGCCGAATCTCATTTACTATGGCCTGTGACTCGGCAAGATGCGCGCAATTTATTGGCTTTTTTCTGTGAGCATTTACTGCCGAACTTTGGCCGTTTTCAAGACGCCATGACTCATCGCACCCCCCATTATTGGAGCTTGTATCATTCGCGCTTGTCTTTTGCACTTAACGCTAAATTTATCAGCCCAATGCATGTCATCCAATCGGCCATTTCGGCTTATCAAAAAAACGATAATATCGACATTGCTCAAATCGAAGGCTTCGTGCGACAAATCCTCGTCTGGCGTGAGTACGTGCGCGGTATGTATTGGATCAATATGCCGGACTACGCACAGCAAAATGCTTTAAATGCCGAACGAGATTTACCTGATTATTTCTGGAACGGGCAGACTAAAATGAAATGTCTTGCCAGCGCGATTGGGCAATCGCTCGATTACGCGTACGCGCATCACATTCAACGCTTAATGGTCACGGGCAACTTCTGCATGTTGACTGAGGTTGAGCCACAACAAGTCGACGAATGGTATTTAGGTATTTATGTGGACGCTTTGGAATGGGTGGAATTACCGAACACGCGTGGTATGAGTCAATTCGCTGACGGAGGTTGGATTGCCTCTAAACCGTACGCGGCCAGTGGTAACTATATACAGAAGATGAGCGACTACTGTAGTGATTGCCATTACAAGGTAAAAGAGAAAACCAGTGAAGAGTCTTGCCCTTTGAACAGTTTATACTGGCGCTTTATGGTAAAACACCGAGAGCAGCTGTCGAAAAACCCTCGTATCGGCATGATTTATGGTAGCTGGGATAAGCAAAGCGAGACACAAAAGAGCGATATTTTACAAAGAGCTGAATGGTGTTTGCATTACATAGAAACTCTCTAACGCCATATATTTTCCAAGGGAAAACGCTTTAAACTCATATGTCGGCTAGGTCGAGTCGTTACTTCGGCTTGTTTCGCTGGTGGCTGAATGCGGCTTATACCGCCGTATAAAGGCGGCATCAGCGGCTTATGCACAGCATTTTTTGTATTTTTTACCGCTACCACAAATACATGGATCGTTTCGGTTTGGTGTTTTCTCAACCGTGGTTGTCGTCGGTTTGTTTAAAATGGTGTCCAGCTCGACAGTATTCTCTTCTTGAGCAGCATCAACCACAATATTCGCGACAAGTGCTTGTTCTAGAATGATCGCGTCAATTTCGGCTTTACGTGCTTCAGAAGCCACCGTCACGGTGATCGGTGCTTCGGCACTCCCAGCTTTGATATCACGGTTGACGTTGTAACCGGATTTCACGTGATTCTTTCTGGTTTCAATACGGCCTTTGAAAAATAGTTTCGACATGGTTGGACTCTTTAGTGATGCAGCTCAGATAAAAGGAGCAGGGAGTATACGCGTGATCGCAAAATGGTAAAGTGTTATTAACAGTCGGTGTCGGTCTGAAATAGCCGCTCGAACGAGAAGTTGGCGCATGGAACCGAGAGAGATAAAACGCGTACCTTAGTTAGCAGAGCGGCCCGTTAGGTCAGTATCCGCGTGATTTGTTAGGAAAGAACATTTGTTAGGAAAGAACAATACCGGGCAGGGCTGTTTGCTCCTTGCTAGTCGTTCGTTCCCAGAGATATTTTGCGGGCGGCTTTCCCACCGCTTTGCGGAACATGGTGATGAATCCGCTGGCATTTTCATACCCTAATTCCAACGCTACGGTTTGTACGCTCTTGCCCGTGGTGAGCCGCTGAAGTGCAAGAATTACATGCAGTTGCCGGCGCCAGCGACCAAAGTTTATGCCGATTTCGTGCACTAGAAGCCGGCTCATATTTCGTTCACTCATGCCAATGCGCGCCGCCCAATCTTTTTTTAATGCTTTGTCTGTGGGGGCCGCCAAGAGCATTTCCGCCAGTTGACGTAAGCGTGGATCGCTCGGCATCGGTAGATGAAGGTTTTCTATCGGAGCTGCTGCCAACTCATCCATTAAAGTGGCGATCAAGCGTTCCTCTCTACCTCCTAATTCATAGAGCTTGGGAAAACCGACGACCTTGACAAGTAACTCATGTAGTAATGGGGAGACTGAAATTGTACAGCAAGTTTTGGGGTGGTTTGGCGCAGATTCTGT
>JBQGON010000008.1:0-47251 GCA_052087065.1 Vibrio sp.
GGTGTCCTTTATGTGTAATGGTATATGGGTAAATGCGTAACTGCTTATTGCAGTGACGCGGCCGTGATCATTACCACAGGAGCATGATAAAGAGGATGCTGATGATTGTGAATAGTGCGCTGATGGCATAACACGCGATTTTACCGGCTTTACCCGTATGAATTTTCAGATCGTGCATACCGTGGTGAACGCGGTGCATGGCATGCCACATGGGGAGGGCGATACTCGCAATGATAAATAAGGCGCCAAACACATGAGTCACAAAGTCGGTCACTCGCTCATAGTCAAAGGATGCTTTATCAATGACACCAAGCGGAACGAGTAAACCAATCACGAGAATGGTAATTGGAGATAACATCGCAAACCATGTGCCGCCTGCGCCAAATAAGCTCCACCAAATGGGTTCATCTGAGCGCTTAGGTTGAGTATTAATCATAAGTGTCTCCTTAGACGAAATACAAAATAATCAGTGAAATTACGGCAACAATGCCCCACTGGGTTGCAATAATGAGTTTACTACTCACCAGCTTGCCTTTGATGCGGATAGGCACGACTTGCGGCATCATCTTAAAGTACGTGAACGCATGGAACAGGCTGCCTGCTAGTGCAATGCAGTTGATGATGATGACGACTGGGTTTTGCATGAATTGTAGCCAGTGTTGCCACGATTCCGGTCCTTTCACGAGTGAGCCTAAGCCGATCGTGAGAAAAAGAGTAAAAAGAATCAGCGGTAGTACGGTGGCTTCACGCACCATGTAGTATTGATAAAATGGATGACCCTGCCACCAAGTACGTTTGGTTTCTCTGATATAAGGTTTACGGTTACTCATCACTTAGGCCTCCTGTGGTTTTAACATGGCAATCATGAAATCTTTGGTCGACTCCACTTTGCCTTGGTTTACCGCGGCTGCAGGATCAACGTGTTTTGGACAGACTTCTGAGCAGTAACCGACAAAGGTACAGCCCCATGCGCCGTTATCACCGTTGATCAATTTCATACGCTCAGCTTTACCGTTATCGCGAGTATCTAGGTTGTAACGGTGTGCTAATGTCAGCGCGGCTGGGCCTAAAAAGTCTGGGTTTAAGCCGAACTGCGGGCAGGCGGCGTAACATAGTCCACAGTTAATGCAGGCAGCAAACTGTTTGTAACGCGCCATTTGATCAGGTGTTTGTGAGTTGGTGCCTTCGGCAACGGTACGGTCATTACCTAAGATATACGGTTTGATGGCTTCTAAGCGCTCAATGAACGGCGTCATATCGACAATCAAATCTTTTTCGATAGGGAAATTCGCTAACGGCTCTAATGTCACGCCATTTGGATAATCCCTTAGGAACACTTTACATGCGAGCTTAGGCACATTGTTAATCATCATGCCGCAAGAGCCGCATATCGCCATACGACATGACCAGCGATAGGATAAATCTTTGTCGAGATTATCTTTAATGTAGCCGATGGCGTCTAACACTGACATGGTGTCATCGTAGGGCACATCAAAGGTTTGCAGATGAGGCTCATCATCCGTCGCGGGATCGTAGCGTAAAATAGTAACGGCTTTAATATTGGACATATTATTTCTCCTCCACGCTAGCTTTTTGAGCGGCGGCTTTTTCTGCAGCGTCGCCATATAAGCGTTCTTGAGGTTGAGATTTCGTGATGGTCACAGGGCTGTAATCAATACGAGGTGATTGTCCCGCATCGTAGTAAGCCAATGTATGTTTTAGGTAATTTTGGTCATCACGGGTTTGGTAACCTTCATCAAGGCGTTGGTGTGCACCGCGTGATTCTTTACGTTGGTAGGCAGAGTGCACCATCGCTTCTGCCACATCTAAGCCATAACCGACTTCAATGGCATATAGGAGATCGGTGTTAAAGACTTTGCCTTTATCTTTGATACTAATGCGTTGATAGCGCGCTTTAAGCTCTTTGATTTTATCCATGGTTTGTTGCATCAAGTGTTCTTCGCGGTAAATACCACAACCCGCTTCCATACTGTGACCCATTTCCGTGCGGATGTCGGCCCAGTTTTCATCACCTTCTTGATTCATTAGGCGTTGGATGCGCGCTTCTACTTCTTGAACTTGTGCTTCGATGGCCTCTTCGTTCCAGCCTGCAAATGTATTGGCATGTTTGACGGCGTTTTCTCCGGCCACTCGGCCAAAGACGACAAATTCCGCTAAGGAGTTTGAGCCTAAACGGTTTGCTCCATGCAAGCCTGATGACGCACATTCGCCCACGGCATAAAGGCCTTTGATGCGTGTTTCACAATTGAGGTTGGCTTCGATACCGCCCATGGTGTAATGCACGGTTGGACGGATAGGAATCGGCTCTTTCGCCGGATCCACATTGACGTAGGCTTTGGCTAATTCACAGATGAAAGGTAGGCGCTCGTTCAGATACTCTTCACCTAAGTGGCGTAAATCCAGTAGAACGACATCACCGAGAGGGTGCTCAATCGTGTTGCCTTTTTGTTGTTCGTGCCAGAACGCTTGTGAGACTTTGTCACGTGGACCTAATTCCATGTATTTGTTTTTAGGTTCGCCGACTGGGGTTTCTGGGCCCATGCCATAGTCTTGTAGGTAACGATAACCATGTTTATTAATGATGATACCGCCTTCACCACGGCAACCTTCGGTCATCAAAATACCTGTGCCAGGAAGACCGGTTGGGTGATATTGCACAAATTCCATGTCTCTAAGCGGAATGCCATGACGATACGCCAATGCCATGCCATCGCCAGTTACAATCCCGCCATTGGTATTGCAGTGATAAACCCGCCCGGCGCCACCTGTGGCTAAAACGACCGATTTGGCTTTAATTACCACCAGTTCGCCTTCGGACATATGCAGGCAAACAAGACCTTGAATTTCACCTTCGTGTTCAATGAGATCGACAACAAAGTATTCATCAAAGCGTTTTATATTGCTGTACTTGATTGACGTTTGAAAAAGCGTATGTAGCATATGGAAGCCTGTTTTGTCAGCGGCAAACCAAGTACGCTCTATTTTCATACCACCAAAACGACGGACATTGACGTCACCGTTTTCTTTACGACTCCACGGACATCCCCAATGCTCCATTTGGATCATTTCATTGGTAGAGTGGGAAACAAAATAGTCAACGACGTCTTGATCACAGAGCCAATCGCCACCACCAACGGTGTCATTGAAGTGATTGTCGAGTGAGTCTTCCTCTTTAACGACGGCAGCTGAACCACCTTCAGCAGCGACAGTATGAGAACGCATGGGATACACTTTAGAAATTAAAGCGATTTCCATGTCAGGGTTGGCTTCTGCTGCGGCAATGGCTGTTCGAAGACCTGCGCCACCAGCGCCGATAATTGCGATATCTGTGTTAATTGTTTTCACAGTTATCCTCCCAGTAATGAGTGTAAAACTGGTCCAGAGGGTATGGCTCGTACCAGTGTGGTGATGGGCTTTCACAGCGGCATGTGTAGCGTTTTTACAGGGTGCCATATTGCGAAAAGCACATACGTTTTTTTCATCTGCTAGGGGTAGTGTATGGAAAGTGACGTAGGCAAAAATTGATTCAAAAGGGTATTTACTTCGGTCTTTAATTTAGAAACATTAACGTCACAGATAAATGCGGCATAGGTCACGTTTAATTGTGTTGTAAATGTGTTGAAAGGTTACTTACATGCATACATCCACTAAAAGGTCATCCATGCAGCCATCCGAGAACAATCGCTGGGCGCCAACGGCGTCGATTGAACAATTAAAAGCGCGAGCGGCTATCCTCCAGACTATTCGCCAGTTTTTTTTCACGCGCGATGTCCTCGAAGTGGATACGCCAGCACTCAGTCACGCCACCGTGACCGATATTCACCTGCATGCGTTTGAAACTCAATTTATTGGGCCAGACTATGCCAAGGGGAAATCGGTTTATTTAATGACGAGTCCTGAGTATCACATGAAGCGCTTATTGGCGGCAGGAAGTGGATCGATTTATCAAATTAATAAAGCGTTTCGTAATGAAGAAAATGGGCGTTATCACAACCCAGAGTTCACCATGCTTGAGTGGTACCGCGTAGGGTTCACTCACCGTGAACTGATGGTAGAAATGGATGAACTGCTTACGGCAGTACTGGGCACGGCACCTGCGCAGCGGATGACCTATCAACAAGCTTTTCTCGATACGCTGGGGGTTTGTCCGCTAGAAGGTTCGCTCAATGCATTGAAGAGTTGCGCTGCTGGGCTCGGTTTAGCTGATATCACTCATGATGAAACCGATCGAGACACCCTGTTACAACTGCTTTTCAGCGTGGGTGTAGAGTGCCACATTGGGCAAACTGTACCTGCTTTTGTCTATGATTTTCCTGCTTCACAAGCGGCGTTAGCGAAGATTAACCCGCACGATAGCCGTGTGGCTGAACGTTTTGAAGTGTATTTCAAAGGGGTTGAGCTGGCCAACGGTTTTCATGAACTCGATAACCCACAAGAGCAATGGGCGCGTTTTGATGCCGATAATCAAAAGCGTCTCGCGATGGGGCTCAATGCTCAGCCGATAGATGAGCATTTATTAGCGGCTTTAGAGCAAGGGCTGCCTGCTTGTGCGGGGGTTGCGCTTGGTATTGATCGTTTGATTATGCTGGCGTTAGGAGAAGATCATATTGATAAGGTGACTGCGTTTCCTTTTCCGCGTGCCTAATTGAGATCTCAGTTTGAGCCGATACTGCTGGGTTTCCTTTGCTTTATGTATGGTAAGGGCTCGCGTCATGCGGGTAACCTCGGTATACTTCTTATCTGTTTTTGAACCGCTACTGAAAGAGCTCAGAATATGTCAGAGTACATTGATTTTTTCCATGAACATTTAGTTTTATCGGTCGTTTGGGTAGGCTTAGCCGGCGCATTGATCTTTAGTTTCTACAAGTCCGCGACCAGTTCGTTTAAGACGGTATCGCCATCCGAGTTAACCCATTTAACTAACCGTGAAAATGGGATGGTATTGGATATCCGTAGCCGAGAAGAGTTTAAGCGTGGTCACATTGCAGGTGCGCTTAATATCAAACCTGACGATTTAAAAGCGGGCAACTTTGCTGGGCTTGAAAGCCATAAATCTGACCCCATTATTATTGTGTGTAAGACTGGCCAAACGGCTCAGCAATCGGCAGATGTGCTTTCTAAAGCTGGTTTCGAACAAGTAAGTGTATTGAAAAGCGGCCTAATTTCTTGGAATGAAGCGAACCTACCACTGGTTCGTGGTAATAAGTAAATACCGCAAAGCTGATAGAGAGATTGTCGATGAAAAAATGAGCGTGTTGTGAGTGGTTGTGTGATATGTACCGCGTATTGCCGTTCACGAATCGTTATTTGAATCGCTCTTCGATAATCTCTAGAACGTTATTTTGACCCAAATAAAATCGAATTAAGGACATGACAATGGCTGAAGAAGCACAACAAAACTTCACAATTCAACGCATCTATCTAAAAGATGTGTCTTTCGAAGCGCCAAACTCACCAGAAGTTTTCCAACACGATTGGAATCCAGATGTGAACTTGGATCTGGATACGCAAAGCCGTGAACTTGGTGAGTCGACATACGAAGTGATTCTTCGTTTAACCGTGACAGTAAAAAATGCGGAAGACACCGCCTTCCTATGTGAAGTACAACAAGCCGGTATTTTTACAGCAGAGCAAATGGAAGAAGGTCAACTTGCTCACTGCCTAGGCGCGTTCTGCCCGAACATTCTGTTCCCATACGCACGTGAAACGATTTCTAGCCTTGTTGTGAAAGGAACTTTCCCACAACTGAACCTAGCGCCAGTCAACTTTGACGCTTTGTTTATGAACTACTTGCAGCAGCAAGCAGCAGAGCAAGGTATTGAACTCGACGCTTAAGCGTTGGTCTCACTCTTAAATATGATAAAAATGCACACCGTCATTGTTTTATAGCGATGCGTTGTGCGTTTTTGTTTTAGACTCTCATTTATCTTCCCTTTCCGTCAGGCAACGCTATGCAAGATTCACAAATACATAATTCTTACGGTAAACCTATTTCTATGGTTGTCATCGGCGCTGGCTCTTATGGTACGGCTTTGGCGATTTCTTTGGCTCGTAATGGTGAAAATGTGGTACTTTGGGGACATAATCCCGAAGCAATGGCGCAGTTAGAAGCGGATCGAGCCAATCATGCTTTCTTACCCGATGCGCCTTTTCCTGACTCGCTGATTATTGAGTCTGACTTGCAGCGGGCACTGCAAGCATGTCGTGATGTGCTGGTGGTGGTGCCGAGCCATGTGTTTGATGTGGTTCTGGCCAATATGCAGCCACACCTACGCGCGGATACTCGTATCTGTTGGGCGACGAAAGGCTTAGAGCCTGGCACGGGTCGGTTATTGCAAGATGTTGTGTTTGATGTGCTAGGGCAATCTCATTCTCTCGCGGTTCTTTCCGGTCCAACGTTTGCCAAAGAGCTGGCGAAAGGCATGCCGACAGCGATTTCTGTTGCCTCACCGGATGCTAATTTCTTAAATGACTTACAGGATAAAATACACTGTAGCCGTTCATTTCGAGTGTATGCCAATGATGACTTTATCGGTATGCAATTGGGCGGTGCGGTGAAAAATGTTATCGCTATTGGTGCAGGAATGTCAGATGGTATTGGCTTTGGTGCCAATGCTCGGACGGCACTGATCACCCGAGGCTTAGCTGAAATGACTCGCTTAGGGATTGCGTTAGGCGCGCAAACCGAAACCTTTATGGGCATGGCGGGGCTTGGTGATTTAGTGTTAACCTGTACCGATAACCAATCACGTAACCGACGTTTTGGCTTGGCATTAGGTGCTGGCAAGGATGTCGATATTGCTCAACAAGAAATTGGTCAAGTGGTTGAAGGTTATCGTAACACCAAAGAAGTTTGGTTATTAGCTCAGCGAGTTGGGGTAGAAATGCCGATCGTTGAACAGATTTATCAGGTGCTATATCAAGGTAAGGATGCTCGCGTTGCTGCTCAAGATCTCTTAGCGCGAGATAAAAAATCTGAGCGAAACTAAGATTAGGCTGTGACCCAAATTATTAAATACATGGATATTTCGATGTCCGTCTTAAGGGAACTTAGGGCAGAGTGAATTCATTATGAAGCAATGCGCACAAACAAAAGTCTGGCAATACGTTATCGATGAATCTCGCAAGCAAGCAGAGCAAGAGCCAATGCTCGCGAGTTTTTATCATGCCACCATTATCAAGCACGATAGTCTCAAATCGGCGTTAAGTTATATTCTCGCCAATCGCCTAAATACCCCCTCTATGCCTGCGATGGCGGTGCGAGAGGTGATTGAAGAAGCCTTTGCTTCTGATAGCATTATTGCCGATGCCGCTGCCTGCGATATTTGTGCGACGGTTGAACGCGATCCCGCGGTCTCAATGTACTCAGTTCCACTATTGTATTTGAAAGGGTATCACGCCCTACAAGGCTACCGTGTAGCCAACTGGTTGTGGAAGCAAGGGCGAGTGGCTTTAGCGATGTATTTCCAAAACCAAATTTCAGTCGCATGCCAAGTCGATATTCACCCAGCCGCAACGATTGGCCGCGGTATTATGCTTGATCATGCAACGGGTATCGTGATTGGTGAGACGGCGGTGATCGACAATGATGTGTCGATTTTGCAAGATGTCACCCTAGGCGGCACAGGTAAAGAATCCGGTGATCGTCATCCTAAGATTCGTGAAGGCGTGATGATTGGTGCCGGCGCGAAAATACTCGGCAATATTGAAGTGGGAGAAGGCGCTAAAATTGGGTCTTGTTCTGTGGTGCTGCAAGCTGTGCCGCCACACACGACAGTGGCGGGCGTGCCAGCAAAAATTGTCGGGCGTCCGATGTCTGAAAGACCCTCTTTTGATATGGACCAGCAATTTAGTGGGTGTGCTCAAAACTTTATGTTCGGGGACGGCATTTAAATAACGCCACGCCATACACCGACCACTTTGTCGTTTTTCGGGCAAATAAAAAAGGATGATGGTCATACATCATCCTTTTTTAATGAGCGTTAAACTAACGATTAACTAGTGGGTTCGAGTTCAGCAACCGCTTCTTCTGCCCATTCAATCCAAGCTTGGCGGAGTAATAAATTACGTCGCAAGGTGAGTCGCTCTAGTCGTTGAGTTTTATCAAGATCAGCGGTGTCTGAATAATGCGCTGTTTCGATATCTCGGTAGTGTTCCACTAATTTCTTTGATTCTTCAATCAAATCGATTAGCTGCAATCGGTAGCGTGCAGAGGGTTGTATTGCACAAGCCATGAGTTTTGCACTAAACTCATCACGAACAGTGGGGTGTTTGGCTGGTTTATCAAACCATTCGCCTAAGGCACTGCGTCCAGAATCGGTAATTGAATAAACTTTACGATCTGGCTTGCCATTTTGTGGTTCTAACACACAAGTGACGAGGCCTTCTTGACCCATTTTATTCAGTTCACGATACACTTGTTGATGGCTTGCTTTCCAAAAATATCCGATGCTTGCTGAAAATTCTTTCGTAATATCGTATCCAGTTGCATCGCGTGTACTTAGAACGGTGAGGATTACGTGTGGTAATGACATGTGTTTAATCCAAGTATTAATCAAACTTTAAATTTGAGCTAAAAGGCAGTCGTGCTTCTTATGGCACTATTATTTGCTCTTTTAAGCGGCCTTGTGCACTTCCTGTTGTGCAGATGAACTATCTTTAAAAGCCATTGCCACCCAGACATGCGATTTATAATTAGTAGAAGCTATCGCGTTTGAATACTTAGTATATCTAAATAATACGCACAAAGTAGAACAGCAATGAGAGTCAAGAGGAAAAACTGATAATAATCTCATTAATGAAACGATATCAGAACAAAAGGTCGCGCAAGTGCGACCTTTTGTGGTTTATACAGAACAATGTTCTGATTATTATCCTGTGTTTCGCATACCCGCCGCAATTCCTGCAATCGTTGCCATCAATGCTTCTTCCAGTTCAGCTGAAGGCGTGTCGGTTTTACGCGTCCGATAGAGTAACTCGGCTTGCAGCATATTAAGCGGCTCGACATAAATATTGCGTAAATTGATCGACTCATGGCCCCATGGGTCGCTTTGCATTAAATTATCGTTGTTCTCGACATTTAATATGGCTTTGATGTCTTTCGCGAGTTGCACTCGAAGGTGTTCACCTAATGGACGTAACTTCTCGTCAACCAAACGTTCATCATAATGCTGAGCAATATCGGCGTTACATTTGGTAAATACCATTTCCAGCATTCCCAAGCGAGTCGAAAAAAATGGCCATTCACGACACATTTCTTCTAGCAAGGCTTGGTGACCTTTATCAATCGAATACTGGATAGCTTCACCGGCTCCTAACCAAGCTGGCAGCACTAAGCGGTTCTGGCTCCAAGAGAAAATCCAAGGGATGGCGCGCAAGCTTTCAACACCGCCATTTGGATTGCGTTTGGAGGGACGAGAGCCGAGAGGCAGCTTGCCTAATTCTAACTCCGGAGTGGCTTGACGGAAATACGGAACAAACTCTGGCTGCTCACGGACGACTTTGCGGTACGCATCGCATGAGACTTGCGATAGCACTTCCATTAAGTCGCGCCATTCTTGTTTTGGTGCTGGTGGCGGCAATAAATTGGCTTCGAGAATTGCACTGGCATACATATTAAAGCTATTCACTGCGATTTCTGGCAGACCAAGTTTGAAACGAATCATTTCGCCTTGTTCAGTGACCCGCAAGCCGCCTTTTAAGCTACTTGGTGGTTGTGAGAGCAGGGCGGCATGAGCCGGTGCGCCGCCACGACCAATGGTGCCGCCACGACCATGGAAAAGACGCAGGTCGACGCCAGATTCTTCACACACACGAACCAGTGATTCCATGGCATGATATTGTGCCCAACCTGCAGCCATCCCCCCTGCATCTTTAGCAGAGTCAGAATAGCCGATCATGATCATTTGTTTGTTGTTGATGAAACCGCGGTAAAGATCGATATCCATCAACTGTTGCGTCACGGTTTCTGCATTATTTAAATCGTCTAGCGTTTCAAATAACGGACAGACATCAATACGATATGGACAGCCGACTTCTTGTAAAATCAAATGCACTGCGAGTACATCAGACGCAGTTCTTGCCATGGAGATAACATAGGCACCAAAAGCATCACGGGGCTGAGAGGCAACGATTCGACACGTATCAATCACTTCTTGCACGTCTTCAGAAGGCTGCCAGTTGTTAGGCAGTAATGGACGTTTTGAAGCAAGTTCGGTGGTTAAAAAAGACAGCTTGTCTTGTTCACTCCAATGCGCATAATCACCGATACCGAGGTGACGAGTCAGTTCAGAAAGAACGTCAGAATGACGGGTGCTTTCTTGACGAATATCGAGCTGAACGAGGTGCACCCCAAAGGTTTTGATACGACGTAATGTATCGAGCAGCGATCCATTAGCAATGACGCCCATGCCACATTCGTGCAAAGACTCATAGCAGGTCAATAGTGGTTCCCAAAGTTGCTCGGCATAACGCAGCGGGGCTTTCTCGGCTAACACTTTCCCGTTGATTTTGGCATCCAAGACATCTTTGGTTTGTTGGAGTAAATTGCGCAGCGTTTTCAGGATTTGGCGATAAGGTTCGTGAGCCTCTTCCCCAGCCAACTCTCGGACTTTATCATTGCATTTGATCATCGATAACTCGCTGATCAACTCATTGATATCGTTTAGATATAAATCGGCCGCTTTCCAGCGAGACATGCGCAATACTTCACGAGTAATAGTATGCGTGACATGCGGGTTGCCGTCACGGTCTCCTCCCATCCATGAAGAAAAGTGAATCGGCCTTGCGTCAATCGGTAATGCTTCACCGTAATAATTATTACAGCGCTCACTGAGATCTCTTAGGAAGTCAGGCGCGGCTTTCCAGAGCGAGTTTTCCACCACAGCAAACCCAGATTTGGCTTCATCAAGCGGGGTTGGACGCTGCTTGCGCACTACATCAGAATGCCATGCTTGGGCAATCAATTGCTCTAAACGTAATTCAGTGCGACGACGTTCTTTCGGTGATAGCTCACTGAGTTCAAGATCAGAGAGACACTCATTAATTTTAACGAGTTTGTTGATCATCGTACGGCGCGTAATTTCAGTCGGATGTGCGGTTAATACCAGCTCAATATCCAACTCGCGGATCGCTTGAGCACTATCCAATTTACTGATGTTGTTGTTTTCGAGTTTTTCAAGCAGAGCATCGATAGGATCGACAGAATGGGTATTCGCGTCGCAGTGACGAGAAATAGAATGGTATTGATCAGCGATATTAGTGAGGTTAAGAAATTGGTTAAATGCTTTGGCGATAGACGGCATTTGCTCATCGGGAAGCGCTTCAATTTCTTCAATAAGACGTTGTCTATCCTCATGATTACCTGAACGTGCAGATTTAGAGAGTTGTCTGATTGTTTCTACTTTTTTCAAGATAACATCGCCGTCGGCATCTTGAATGGTTTTACCCAGTAGATGCCCCAGCATGCTCACGTTACTTTTGAGAGCAGCGTAATTATCGTTCATGTTCTCGTCGTCCTGTTTTTTAAAAAATGACATCCAATGTTCTTTTTAGAACTTCAATCTAACCTTGTTTATGACTACTCGTCAAATTAAGGCGTGCGAATCCCTCTGTAATTCCACTCTACATTGATGTGGGACAGGCTTGCTTGACTTTGCTCGCCTGCAAAACGATTTTCTATGCTCTCCTGTGGCAACAAGCCGTACTGGAGACTAAAAACAATAGTTCCACATCGCTTTAGACAACACATCAATGGTTGGGTCGATAAACTCAAACGCTAGGAATTCATCTGGTTGGTGAGCTTGCTCAATAGAACCCGGGCCAAGCACCAGCGTTGGGCAAACGTCTTGAAGAAAGGGCGCCTCGGTACAATAGTTCACCGTTTGGGCTTCTTTTTGACTGAGCTGGCTCATTTGAGTGACGAAAGGATGGTCGGCCGCGCATTCGTAACCCGGGATAGGCGCATGTAATGGCGTAATATCGATCCGTCCCGGCCACTTGCTAGCGACATCTTTGAGGGCGTCGGTGAGTAAGTTATGTAAACCATCCAAACTCATGCCCGGTAGAGGGCGAACATCATAGTGTAGTTCACAGCAACCACAGATACGGTTTGGACTATCGCCACCGTGTATATGGCCTAGATTAAGTGTCGGCGATGGAATTTCAAAACCGGGATGATGATAGTTACGAGATAGTTGGTCGCGTAACAGCAACATCGGCGCTAACACTTCATGCATGATCTCAATGGCATTGACGCCGTATGCCGGATTCGATGAGTGGCCCGATTTACCAGTAATACGAATGGCGTTAGCCACATGGCCTTTATGGCCATACACCGGGGTTAAACTGGTCGGCTCACCAATAATGCAGTAGTCCGGTTTGAACGGTGTGGTTGCCGAGAAATGACGAGCGCCGAGCATGGTCGTCTCTTCATCACAGGTTGCTAAAATATATAAAGGTTTCTTCTGGTGAGACCAATCCTCAATTTTCTTAACCGCTTCTATGACAAAGGCAAAGAAACCTTTCATGTCGGCAGTGCCCAAACCATAAAAGCGTTGGTTATCTTGGGTGAGTGCATGGGGGTTGTAGTTCCAACGCCCTTCATCAAATGGCACGGTATCGGTGTGTCCCGCGAATAATAAGCCGCCTTCACCGTCGCCTTTTTTGGCCATCAGGTTGACTTTTCCAGGCTCAACTTCTTTGAGCTCGACTTGAAAACCGAGTGTGCTGAGCCAGTCTGCCATCTTTTCGCACACCTTGGCATTGCCTTGGTCTAGGCTTGGATCAGAGGAGCTGATAGAGGAAGTAGCAATTAATTCTTCATAAACCTTGAGAAAACTGGGTATTTGCATAGAAACTTGGCTCCGACTATTGACAGAAATAGATTGAAAAGGTAAAACACATATTAAATCACTTTTTATGAATAAAAAACCGAAATCAGCATTATTTTAAAAATTAATAATCATAGTTGATGTCAGTTTTAACAAGAACACAGTGGGTCTATCACGATGCTAAAAACGACAATTATTGGCGCAAGCGGCTACGCAGGTTCAGAACTCGCGCTGATGGTGAAAAAACACCCAGAGCTCACGCTATCAGGTTTATTTGTTTCCGCCAATAGTGTTGATGCGGGCAAACCAATGTCACAGCTTTATGGCAAATTGCTCGGCTTGGTTGATGAGTCCGTTGAGCCTTTAACCGATGTCGTCTCTGTTGCTCAACATAGTGATGTGGTTTTTTTAGCCACGGCCCATCAAGTCAGTCACGATTTAGCACCGATCTTTTTAGAGCATGGTTGTCAGGTATTTGATTTATCTGGTGCTTATCGGGTGAATGAGGCTCAGTTCTACACCTCTTATTACGGTTTTGAACATCTGCATGCGGATTGGCTAGATAAAGCGGTGTATGGATTGGCTGAATGGAACAGTGAAGCGATTAAGCAAACCTCTTTGGTTGCGGTAGCTGGCTGTTATCCAACCGCGTCGCAATTAGCGATTAAACCTTTGCTAGCCGCACAATGTTTGGATACTCAGCAATGGCCAGTGATTAATGCCGTGAGTGGTGTTTCGGGGGCGGGACGCAAAGCCTCGATGACCAATAGCTTCTGTGAAGTGAGCTTAGCTGCTTATGGTGTATTTACTCATCGTCATCAACCAGAGATTGCGAACCATTTAGGCTGCGATGTCATTTTCACGCCTCATCTCGGTAATTTTAAGCGTGGCATTTTGGCGACCATCACCATGAAACTCAATCCGCAAGTGACTGCCGCGGATGTGGCTGCCGCTTTCGAATCTGCTTATGCCGGTAAGCCTGCCGTTCGGCTTGTCGGCGCTTCATTGCCAACCATTGATAATGTGGCGAATACTCCGTTTTGCGATATTGGTTGGAAAGTGCAAGGTGAGCATCTCATCGTAGTGTCGGCGATCGATAACCTGCTTAAAGGTGCGTCTTCGCAAGCGATGCAATGTTTGAATATCCATTATGGTTTTAATGAGCTCACCGCATTGGTGTAAGGGTTGAAGATGTCAGAGATAAAGCAAAGTCCATTGGTCATCAAATTAGGCGGAGCCGCATTAGAAAGCCACGATACATTAGCCGCTTTGTTTGCCGCTCTGGCAGCGTATCAAGCGCATGCGCATCGGCCCATGGTGATTGTGCATGGTGGCGGCTACTTGGTCGACGATCTCATGAAAAAATTGCAACTTAAAACCGTAAAGAAAGATGGTTTACGTGTCACGCCTTACGATCAGATTCCTTTAATCGCCGGTGCGCTTGCGGGAACGGCGAACAAAATGCTGCAAGGCCAAGCCTTGCTAGGCGGTTTAAATGCGGTGGGTCTGTGCTTAGCGGACGGTGGTCTGTGCCAAGTTGAAGAGCTCGATCCTGAACTCGGAGCTGTGGGTAAAGCAACGGCTGGCGATGCCACTGTTCTCAAGAGCATTTTGAGCCAGCACACGTTGCCCATCATCAGCTCTATTGGCTTAACGGCGAAGGGACAAATGATGAATGTAAATGCGGATCAAGCGGCTGTCGCCGTCGCGCAAGCACTGGATGCCGAATTAGTCTTACTCTCTGATGTGAGTGGCGTGCTTGATGCGAAGGGGCATTTACTGACATCGCTTAATGAGGCTCAAGCGGAGGTGCTAATTAAAGGACAGGTCATCACGGATGGCATGATTGTCAAAGTGAAAGCTGCTCTCGATGCCGCACAAGCGCTTGGTCGACCGATCGAGGTAGCTACTTGGCGCTACCCAGAAAAATTAGCAGAACTGTTTGCTGGCCAAAGTATTGGCACACAGTTTTTACCCCATTAATAAAACGAATTTAATACAAACAATCCTGAGCGATGTACACATTGCTAGGCGATTTGGAGAAAGAATTATGAGCAAAGTACAAGTGAAAAAAGTCGTGGTTGCCTATTCCGGTGGTCTGGATACCTCCGTTATCATTCCATGGTTAAAAGAAAACTACGGCTGTGAAGTGGTTGCGTTTGTCGCAGATGTTGGCCAAGGTGACGAAGAGTTAGTGGGGATTGAAGAAAAAGCGATCGCTTCTGGTGCTTCAGAGTGTTACGTCGCGGATCTGAAAGCAGAAATGGTGAAAGAGTACATTTATCCAACCCTGAAAACCGGTGCTTACTATGAAGGTAAATACCTACTAGGGACGTCAATGGCTCGTCCAATCATTGCCAAAGCGCAAGTTGAAGTGGCGCGTAAAGTGGGGGCGGATGCATTAGCTCACGGCTGTACGGGTAAAGGTAATGACCAAGTACGTTTTGAAGGTGCCTTTGCAGCACTAGCCCCAGATCTACACGTGATTGCGCCTTGGCGTGAGTGGGATCTGGTAAGCCGTGAAGAGTGTCTTGATTACCTTGCTGAACGTAACATCCCTTGTGCAGCATCACTAACTAAAATCTATTCTCGTGATGCCAACGCTTGGCATATCTCAACCGAGGGTGGTGTGCTAGAAAGTACTTGGAATGCGCCGAATGATGACTGTTGGGTATGGACAGTTGATGCCGAGCAAGCGCCGAACGAAGCTGAATACATCACTATTGGTGTTGAAAAAGGCGAAGTTGTCGCGATTGATGGAAAAATTGTTACCCCTTATGAAGCGCTCTTAGAGCTCAATGAAAAAGGCGCTAAACATGGGGTAGGTCGTATCGATATCGTGGAAAACCGTTTAGTTGGCATGAAGTCTCGTGGTTGTTACGAAACTCCAGGAGGTACCATCATGATGGAAGCGCTACGTTCTGTTGAGCAGTTGGTACTCGACAAAGCGTCATTTGAATTCCGTGAAGAGCTGGGTATTAAAGCCGCGCAACTGGTATACGACGGTCGTTGGTTTACGCCATTGTGTGAATCGGTTATGGCTGCATCAGAGTCATTGGCGCAAGATGTCAACGGTGAAGTCGTGATTAAATTGTACAAAGGACAGGCCGTTGCGACGCAAAAACGTTCTGACAACAGCTTGTACTCAGAAGAATTTGCGACGTTCGGCGCGGATGAAGTGTACGACCAAAGCCACGCGGGTGGGTTCATCCGGTTGTATTCATTAGCCAGCCGCATTCGTGCAATGAACGCAGCAAAGAAGTAAGATAACCTTCTGTAGTAAAAGCTTTTTAATAACAATACTAAAAGGGGGCAGCGACGGCATGCTCCCTAAATTCATCCACACTGGCAGAACGACGCAATCTAGTCACCTCCTTAGTGATTAGGCACTAAAGTTTTAGGAGAAACGCAATGGCATTATGGGGCGGAAGATTTACCCAAGCAGCAGACACCAGATTTAAACAATTTAATGATTCATTGCGCTTTGACTACCGACTAGCAGAACAAGATATTGTTGGCTCGATTGCTTGGTCGAAAGCTTTATTGTCGGTGGATGTGTTGACCGATGAAGAACAGCAGCGTCTTGAGCTTGCATTGAATGAACTCAAGATGGAAGTGATGGAAGACCCAGAGCAAATCTTGGCATCGGATGCAGAAGATATTCACTCATGGGTTGAGCAACAACTGATTAGTAAGGTCGGTGACCTTGGCAAAAAACTGCACACTGGTCGTTCTCGTAACGACCAAGTCGCAACTGATTTAAAATTATGGTGTCGTCAGCAAGGTCGTCAAGTACTGATGACGCTCGATCGTCTGCAAAATCAATTGGTGCATGTGGCCTCTCAGCATCATGATACGGTACTGCCTGGTTACACCCATTTACAGCGTGCACAACCCGTTACTTTTGCTCATTGGTGCTTGGCCTATTCGGAAATGTTCGAGCGTGATTACTCACGCTTGGAAGATGCGATTAAACGTCTGGATACCTGCCCGCTAGGCTCAGGCGCTTTGGCAGGAACCGCATATGCCATTGATCGCGAGAACCTCGCGTATAACTTGGGTTTTCAACGCGCGACGCGTAATTCTCTAGATTCCGTCTCCGATCGTGACCATGTGATGGAATTGATGTCAGTGGCCTCAATATCTATGCTGCACTTATCGCGTTTAGCCGAAGATCTGATTTTCTATAACTCTGGTGAGTCGGGTTTTATTGAGTTAGCGGATACCGTTACGTCGGGCTCATCTTTAATGCCGCAGAAGAAAAACCCTGATGCACTTGAGTTGATTCGGGGTAAAACTGGTCGTGTGTATGGCTCACTTGCCGGCATGATGATGACCGTGAAAGCTCTACCGCTGGCCTACAACAAAGACATGCAAGAAGACAAAGAAGGCTTGTTCGATGCTCTTGATACATGGAATGAATGTATGGCAATGGCTGGTCTTTGTTTTGAAGGCATCAAGATTAATAACGAACGTACGTTAGAAGCTGCGAAGCAAGGGTATGCCAATGCCACTGAGCTGGCGGATTATCTGGTATCGAAAGGCATTCCGTTCCGTGAGGCGCACCATATTGTCGGTGTTGCCGTGGTAGAAGCGATTCGCCGTGGTATGCCTTTGGAAGATTTATCATTAGAAGATTTACAGGCATTTTCTCCTGTTATCGACGATGATGTCTACGAGATTCTGACCATTGAATCTTGTCTGGCAAAACGCCTTGCGAAAGGTGGGGTCGCGCCACATCAAGTACGTTATGCGGTAGAAGAAGCTCAGAAACGCTTGGATGCGCGTGATAGCTCTGATATTAAGGTGCGTCCAGCGCGCTTAACCGATGTGGAAGCATTAGAAGGCATGGTGACCTATTGGGCGAATATGGGTGAGAACTTACCGCGTTCGCGTAATGAAATTGTACGTGATATTGGCTCGTTTGCGGTGGTTGAACACAATGGCGAAATCACGGGGTGCGCCTCATTGTATGTGTACGACTCTGGATTGGCAGAAATTCGCTCGTTGGGCATTGAAGCTGGATGGCAAAGTCAAGGACAAGGCGCCGCCATTGTTCAGTATTTGGTGAATAAAGCACGTAAAATGGCGATCAACAAAGTCTTTGTGCTGACGCGTACTCCTGAGTTCTTTATGAAGCAAGACTTCTTACCCACGTCAAAAATGCTCTTGCCAGAGAAAGTGTTGAAGGATTGTGAACAGTGTCCTCGTCAACATGCCTGTGATGAAGTCGCGTTAGAAGTGAATTTAAATGAACAGCTGATTATGCAGACGACATCGTTATAAGCGAGCGTTCGCTGCTGTTTCTTTGCCAACAGAGGGCAGCGCTGCGGAACTAATCAAAAGCAGTAGGGTCTATTTAAGTACCACTGCTTTTTCTTAGATTATTCTAAGAGGCCTCATAACTACGGCTAGTTATGAGGCTTTTTTATTGCGATTCACTTATTCTTCTCACCGTTACGTTTTTTGAATGGCAAGATCACGAACTTCATCCATAAATGCAGAAATAGCAAAGCATTGCAGGCAAAGCCCGCGATGAGTAGCGCTATGGAACCAATGCTAGTTGGTGTCTCACGAAACCATACGAACCATACCACCCAACACACAACCGATAATGAGGTCAGTTGATCCATGCAGCGTTTGCAGCGGCCAAGCTTTTTCCAAAACCAATTCTCGGAGCAGTCATTACAAGCCATACAAGGTAACCTTAAGGTGAATATGCTACGAGTATATCTGCTTGGTGTTTTGTCTGACAAATTGATCGTGTCGGTGAGATAAAAAAAAGCCCGAGTGGATAGCTCGGGCGAAAGTGCAGGGTGCGTTATTGTGTTGTTATTATTATAGGATTCTTGATAAAGCGGATTAGCAGCCGGGACCACAGTCCATACAGTGTTTGACCATCTCTGGGCCTAAATGCAATTTAGCATTCACATCGCGTAGTGCAGTACGTACGCCCTCTTCAATCACAGGGTGATAAAACGGCATGTCCAACATTGCTGAAATCGTCATTTTATTTTGGTGTGCCCACGCCAGTAAGTGAGCAAGGTGTTCAGCATTGGGTCCCATCATTTCAGCGCCAAGAAAACGGCCTGTGCCTTGTTCGGCATAAACGTGCAGTAAGCCTTTGTTCCGTAACATGACACGGGAGCGACCTTGACCTTCAAAAGAGACTTCACCGGTTTCAAAGCAACCACAGTTACCGAGGCGCTGCTGCAATTGGCGATGAGTTTCACCTACCATGGCAATTTGTGGATCGGAGAATACCGCGGAAATATGGCTGCGGCGTAACCCAGCACGAATATCGGGGAAACGCCCTGCGTTATCACCTGCAATCCGTGCCTGATCCGCGGCTTCATGTAATAACGGCAATTGGTTACTAGCATCGCCGGCGATAAAAATGTGCTCGGTTGACGTCTGTAATGTGAATGTATCGGCGCTAGGTACGCCACGCTCATCAAGCTGTACAGACGTATTGTCTAAGCCGAGTTTGTCCACATTTGGGCGACGCCCTGTTGCGGCCAATACATAATCAGTGATAAACGTTTCTGAGGTACCGTCTAAATTGGTAAATCGAATCATCACTTTATCGCTATTAGACACTCGGGTCATACTTTCAATTTCAACACTGGGGTCGAGGTAGAACTCTTCTTGAAAGGCTTTTTTGGCGTAGTCCATGACTTCAGGATCGGTTAACGGCCCTACTTGACCACCCAGACCAAATACTTTGACCTTAACGCCAAGGCGATGTAATGCCTGTCCAAGTTCAAGCCCAATGACTCCCGGCCCAAATACTGCAACCGAGTTAGGTAAATCATCCCATGCAAACACATCATCATTGATGATAAGACGATCACCCAGTTCATGCCAGGCTGCCGGATAGGCGGGACGTGAACCTGTGGCAATAACGATACGCTCAGCAGTGATTTCAGTGTGGTCATCAACGACGAGGGTATGGTCATCTTTGAATTTGGCGTAGCCAAGAATTTTATCATTCGCAGGGATTTCTTCGACGCCTTCTAATACAAACCCGACGAAGCGGTCTCGTTCGCGTTTAACCCGATCCATGACTTCACGGCCGTTAATTAGCGTCGGCCCATTGGGGTGCACACCAAATGCTGGCGCTTTTTCTATGTGATGGACACTCTCTGCCGCGGCAATCAGTAACTTAGATGGCATGCAACCAACTCGAGCACATGTGGTACCAAATGGGCCGCCCTCAATCATGACTACACTCTCGTTGTGAGCTTTGGCTGCGCGATAGGCACTAAGACCAGCTGTACCACCGCCAATAATGGCGACACTGACTTGAATTTTTTGCATAAAGAATCCCTAGCAATGAATGAATTCATTACTGATAAGCATAATGTCTGAATAGTTGGACCTTTGCTGGGTCCGAAAAGAAAGGCGGGGAGAGGCGGAACTCCCCCCTAAAGGTCTCGATGAATTAAGCTAGGTAAGCTTCAAGTTCTTCGCTACCACCGATGTGTTTACCACCGATGAACACTTGCGGCACGGTATCACGACCTGTAATCGCACGTACGCTAACTGTGGTTGCGTCTTGGCCAAGAACGACTTCTTCGTATTGAAGACGTGCATCGTGCAACGCTTGTTTTGCTTTCGCACAGAAAGAACAACCGGGTTTAGTAAACACAGTGATGGATTCTTGAGTTTTGTGCTCAGGAGCAATGTAATGCAGCATAGTATCGGCATCTGATACTTTGAACGGGTCGCCTGGTTCATTCGGCTCGCTAAAGATTTTCTCAACAACGCCATTTTTCACTAGCATGCTGTAGCGCCATGAACGTTTGCCAAAACCCAGATCATTTTTCTCAACCAGCATGCCCATGCCGTCAGTAAACTCACCATTACCGTCAGGAATGAAGGTAATGTTATTGGCTTCTTGGCTAGCTTTCCAAGCGTTCATTACGAAAGTATCGTTAACAGAAACACAGAGAATGTCATCGACACCGTATTGTTTGAACACAGAATGTAGTTCGTTGTAACGTGGTAAATGGCTAGATGAACACGTTGGCGTGAAGGCACCCGGTAAGCTAAAGACAATGACAGTTTTGTCTTTGAATAGCTCATCGGTGGTTACATTAACCCACGCATCGCCTTGACGCGTTGGAAAGGTAACTTGAGGAACGGTTTGGCCTTCTTTTGCGATAGTCATATATTGGTATTCCTATTGTTTATTATTCGTATTAAGAGCTTAGTTTGTGTTGGCTCGTTTTGATGTGATTAATATAGAATAAATATTTTGATAGTTATAATCGTTTAATGCTATTGTTTTGATAGGTTTGTTCTATGTGGAAAAGAAATGAATATTCGTGATTTTGAATACCTAGTGGCCTTAGCGGAGCATCAACATTTTCGTAAAGCGGCTGAAGCGTGTTTTGTTAGTCAACCCACGTTGAGTGGACAAATTCGCAAACTTGAAGATGAGCTTGGTAGTGCTTTATTAGAGCGCAGTAGCCGTCGCGTGCTATTTACCGATTCCGGATTAAAGCTTGTGCAGCAGGCGAAACGTATTTTAAATGAAGTAAAAGTCTTTAAGGATATGGCCAGTGAGCAGGGCGGCACTATGAATGGTCCGATTCATATCGGATTTATTCCCACGGTCGGGCCTTACTTGTTACCGAAAGTCGTTCCAGAATTAAAGCAACAATTTCCAGAGCTGGAACTGTATCTGCATGAAGCACAAACACAGCAATTGGTACGCTTACTAGAAGAGGGTAAGTTAGATTGTTTAGTGCTAGCGTCGGTACAAGAAACCGAACCGTTTAAAGAAATTGAGTTCTATATCGAGCCTCTTAGTATTGCCGTGCCGGCGGATCACGAGTGGGCCAATTATGATGAAATCCCAATGCAAGCGCTGAATGGTCATACGGTTTTGTCGCTTGGTGATGGACACTGTTTGCGCGATCAAGCGTTAGGGTTCTGTTTTGCTGCGGGGGCGAAAGACGATGAAAGTTTCAAAGCCACCAGCTTAGAAACCTTGCGCAATATGGTCGCCGCAGGCAGTGGCATCACGTTATTACCAGAATTGTCTTTGCCAGAAACCAAGCAAAAAGATGGCGTTGCCTATGTGAAGGCGGTTGATCCGATTCCAACGCGACGCTTGGTTGTGGTATATCGGCCGGGTTCACCATTGAAAGATCGATTTGAACGATTGGCTGAAGTGATGGAGCAGCGTTTATATAGCTTGAGAAAACAAGCGGCGGAGCAATAAAAAAAGCTGACCTTCGAGGTCAGCTTTTTTTATACAGTGCAAGTAAGCTAGAACAAGCTGTCACCGCCACTCGGAGAGGTGTAGATATTGTCGGAATGGCTATCTGACACATACTCGGTAGGCTGAGTCCCATCAATGAAATATTCGAACATTGAGGTGTAGTCAGACTTATTGGTCAATAACCCGGTTGCGCGGTCAATACGTACACGCACAATGCCATCTGGTACATGTTTATGCTGCGCAGGCACATCTTTTAATGCTTGCTTCATAAAGCTAATCCAAGCAGGTTGCGCGGTTTTCGCTCCGGATTCTCCGCCGTGCATATCGTCTTTGATATTAGGATTGTCCGTGGTATGACCAAGGTTACGGCTATGATCATCAAAGCCAACCCAAGATGTTGCAACGAGATCCGGACCAAAACCATCGTACCAAGTATCTTTCGAGTCATTGGTTGTACCGGTTTTACCCCCAATATCACGTCGATGGAGAGTTTGTGCTCGCCAGCCCGTTCCGTTCCAACCTGTGCCATGGCTCCAATTGCCGCCACCCCAGATATTGCTATACATCATTTCACGAACCAGAAAAGCATTTTGTGCTGAAATCACACGTGGGGCATAGTGCGTTTCACTATCACTGTCCTGCTCGTCAAAACCCCCTGTATCATCGTTACTTTGACAGGCTTGGTCACAGATAACATTAGGTTTCGCTTTGTATTCTGTTTTACCAAATGGCCCATCCACTTTCTCGATAAAGAAGTGATTCACATAATAACCGCCGTTAGCAAATACAGAGTAACCCTGTGCGAGTTTCATTGGTGTTAAGCTACCAGCACCAAGAGCAATCGCTTCAGAGCGTGGCAGTTTATCCAAATCAAATCCGAAACGCGTGAGATAATGGCGAGCTTTGTCTAACCCGACTTCTCTTAACGTTCTCACGGCCATTACGTTTTTCGATTGCGCTAAGCCAATGCGAATGCGTGTTGGGCCTCGATAGCGTGGGGGAGAGTTTTGTGGGCGCCATGCGGTGCCTTGGCTCTTATCCCAGCGGTTAATCGGCGCATCGTTTACCAGTGTTGCGAGCGTCATTCCGCTATCTAAAGCCGCCGAATAGATGAAGGGCTTAATACTCGAACCGACTTGTCGTATGGACTGTGTGGCGCGGTTAAATTTATTATGAATAAAGTTAAACCCACCCACGAGCGCCTTGACCCCACCATTTTCAGGATTCATGGCAATGAATGCCGTATTGGCGTTTGGCACTTGACTCAATTTCCAGTGACTGAATTGCTGACGATCAAGCTGATTTGGATCCTCTGACGAGAGATCATCGGGTTGGTCTGATCCAGGTAGAGGTTGTACCCAGATTTGATCCCCCTGACTGACAATATCGCTCGCGCTCTGAGGTAATGGACCTTGACGGTCGTCAGTAATATAACGCCGTGCCCAGTTCATGTCTTGCCAAGCGATCACTTGTTTGCCGTGATGTTTGACAACCACGGTGGCGGTTTTATCGGCTACTTTGGTGACCACGGCGGGATACAGTTCACCATAGGTTGGCACATCACTGAGATAGTCTTCCAGTTTCTCGGCGTCCCATGCCGCATCAGGGGTTTTCCATAATTGCTTGATGGCACCGCGGAAGCCGTGACGTTCATCATAGGCAAGCAAGTTATCCACTGCGGCTTTATTCGCTGCTTGTTGCAGTTTAGAGTCAATGGTGGTGTAGACTTTTTTACCCGATGTATATACATCATCGCCGTAGTGTTTCACCATCCACGAACGGGCCATCTCGGCCACATAAGGGGCATTGAGTTGTACTTCTGCGCCATGATATTTCGCGACAATTTTTTCTGATTTCGCTTCATCATATTGCTCGCGAGTGATGTAGTGTTCATCAAGCATGCGAGAGAGTACGACATTACGACGGTGAGTTGCGCGTTGTAATGAGTAAATCGGATTCATCGTCGATGGCGCTTTTGGTAAACCCGCAATCGTTGCCATTTCACTCAGTGTAAGATCTTTGACCTCTTTACCAAAATACACTTGCGCGGCAGCACCGACACCATAGGCGCGGTAACCCAAATAGATTTTATTTAAATATAAATCAAGAATTTCATCTTTAGTTAAAAGCTGCTCTATATGCACTGCGATGAAAATTTCTTTAATTTTACGAATGATTTTCTTCTCATTCGTCAGAAAGAAATTTCGCGCCAGCTGCTGCGTAATGGTACTGGCCCCTTGAGAGGCGCTTCCAGAAATCATCACGGCGACAGCCGCACGCGCGATGCCGATTGGATCAAACCCGTAGTGTTCGTAGAAGCGTGAATCTTCCGTCGCAATAAAGGCATCGATCAGCTCTTTTGGCATTTGATCTATTTTTAACGGTATGCGGCGTTTTTCACCAAACTGAGCGATCAGTTTGCCGTCTTGGCTGTACACCTGCATGGGAGTTTGTAGTTTTACATCTTTTAAAGTCGCGACATCAGGTAGTTCAGGTTTTACGTATAAATAAAAACCAAAAACAGTCGTGGCTCCAAGAGCGATGCAAATTAATGAAAATATTAATAAACGCTTTATGAACTTCACCGGAGAATCCCTGTTTAGTAGAGGCTGCTATTGAGCAAACCCTTGTACTCTAGTGTTCTAGTCAGCTTGAAGCAATCATTTGTGTGTAAACTTTCATGCACAAGCAAGCTGGACACCATAAATCACTGGAGTGGAGCTGCATGGGTATATCATCACGAGTTACAGGTGTCGATTTTGGTCACCATAGCATAAAAGCGGTGACGTTAACTCCGTCACATGAGCATACCTATGATGTTATGGCTTGCTCTGAGTTACTCGTTAGCGACGCCATTTTCGCTGATAATGACATGCTGGATTATCAGAAAATTGTAAAGAAACTCAAAGAACTAAAAAAGACTTTCCCGCGGTTCAGTCGCAACGTGGCGGTAACACTAGCGGACTCATCAATAATTACTAAGGAATTACAATTAGATAGCTACGAAAACCCCGATAAAATTCTGTTAACGATGATGAGTGAGCAGTGTGGTATTGATGCCAAAGAACTGGCGATTGACTACTTCGCATTGCCATTTGACAGCACTATTACCAATATTACCCCGACGTATCGTGTTTTTGCAGCCCGCAAGGCGCTGATTGCCAATCGTGTTGGCGTGCTCAAAGCCGCCGGATTGAGGCCTTATTTAATTAATAGTCAGGCACAAGGTTTACTGCAGATTTATGTACGCCTAATGGCACGCTCATCGATGACTTGCGCTGTGCTATTTCATGTGGATGATAAGCAAGCCACGCTCTGTTACACCACTGAGACACAAGCGCCATGTTGTTACACCTTTTCCTATCCTTCTCTCGAATCGACGATTGGGGTGGCGTATCCAACTGACTGGGTCAGGCGAATCATCCCTGCGATTCAACGCTTTCAATCGTTACATTTACGCGCTGCCCCACATTGTGTCTGGGTGAGCGGTATTGGCAGTCATGATACGCAAGCCGTTACTCTACTGGGTGAGCAGCTTGGTTTCTCTTGTTGCGTTGTATCTTGGTTGGGGGTACTACATGAGACAGGACGCACTCGACAGTGTGATGGCCGTTTTACTGCGGCAATAGGAGGCGCGATGCAAGGGCTTGCTTGGCAGGAGGGGCATCATGTCTGAGGTGGTCAATCTTTTACCTTGGCGCGAATCACGCCATCGACTCTGTATTCGTCGCGTATTAATGATGCTCGCGCTGCTTATTGTGCTGAGTCTAATTGGTAATTATCTACCAATTACTTGGTATCAACATAAGATCGTTGACATTAGCCATACCAAGTTACAGTGGCAAGACAAGTTGCTCGAACAGCGGGCGGCTTATGATAAGTGGCAGCAGCTTGCTCAGCACGATAAGCAAATTGAACACACATTTAAAGCATTATCGCTACGTATTCGCCGACAAAATCAGCCCATCGCGCTGATGAATGTGGTGCCAAGACTATTACCTCAAGACACTCAACTTAACACTATGAGATGGTTTCAACATCGCGCAGACATTGTCGGGAGAATCGAAAATAAAGCGGCGTTAGGGCAACTGGTTAATGCTTTGCAAACCGCTAAATTATTTAAAACCGTGGCCTTATCATCGGTGATGGTGACACAAAAGGAGCCGGTGGAGCATATCTTTAAGCTCAGTGTTGGGTTCACCGGTGAATACGCTGATGAGCACCATTAAGCATACGATTGAGATGATGCTAGAGCGTTATTCTTGGCGACAACAGCTTACCGGTTTACTGGTGATGTGGGTGATCGGTCAATGCTTGCTGATCACGTTAGTATGGCGCCCCGTTTATCAGCAATTTCGAGCTGAGCAGCAGCATTTGCGAAGTGTTCAGCAGCAGTGGCATCAGCGTAATCAAGACATTGCCCAGTGGCGGCAGGCACATACACACGCGTTAATCATGCAACAGCAATTGGATAGGGTAAAACGAGCCAGGCAGATGGATGATGCTGTCGCGTGGTTTACTGAGCAAGCTCAAGCTTTGGGGTTAGTGGTTGAACAGGTCATGTGGACCAATGTCAGGCAAGATAGCAACGGTGCGGAGCTGCGATTTAGAGTTCTCGGTCAATATGCCCAAATTGGTCAATTACTGAATGTATTAAGCCAATATCTGCATGATATCGCCTTGCTTGAACTGGAATGGCAAGCCAGTGCTGAAAGCGAGCAAATGGTTCGGTTATCGGGTCGCCTGCACGTGTTATCACGAAAAGAGGATGGATCTTATGATTAAGTGGGCGATGGGGCTACTCCTTGTACTGCCGTGGAATGGCTTTGCAGCCTATCAGAGCGTCAGTCAGACCCTCGTTAACTCGAAACCCCTGAGCGTATCCCAAGTCGCCATCGAGCCTAAACTGCCTCGCTTACAGCATGTCGAGACGACGCGTTCCCCGTTTTCCTTACCAGGGAAAGCACGGTTGAGATCGAGTCAGGCATCGTCACCTTGCCTTTCCCAGATGTCGGCAACAGCCTCACAGAGCGTAAAACCGGATGAGTCACTGGCATTTTCTTCAGATGTGGGTCATATAGCGCTGCAGGGGATTGTGCAAGAACATGGAGCACGCATAGCGATCATTCAATTACCGTCACACCAGTTACGCTGGGTAACGACTGACGATCAGCTGTTGCAGGGGCGAGTAACCATTGATGCGGTGAGTGCAATCAGCGTTAAGCTCATCGCGCGCTTAAAGGATGGACGCTGCTATCGCTCATCGTTAGCATTATCTGGGGAGCTTGGTGATGAACAATAAGTTATTTTTCTTTTGCTTCGTTGTGAGTTTTTGGGCACTTATATTGCTTAAGGACGCCTTCTCACAGGAGGTCACAAGCCACTCTCAGCTTAAGCCTAGCGCGGTATCCTCGTCATTAATCTCGTTACACTTTCAGACGATTGATGTACGACGAGTCCTAACACTATTGGCAGAAAAACATGGGCTCAACGTCGTGATTGATGAGCACGTCTCAGGCACTATTTCTGTTCATTTGCATGATGTCTCTTGGCAACATGCCTTAGAGACGATTCTGCGTATGAAAGGGCTGAGCTATCAGACACATCATAATGTGCTATGGATAGCGCCATTAAATGTCATCAAACAGAACCAAGGTGAAGTCAGTTCACTGGCCATGCATTATCAGCGAATACCGGTTCATTATGCCAAAGCCACTGAACTGGTCACACTGATTACCGCCAAGCAAGGGCGAAACTTGCTCTCTGAGCAGGGCAGTATACAAGTGGATAAGCGGACAAATTCACTGTTAGTATATGATTCTACTGTACATATTCAGCATATTAAACAACTGGTTGCCATCGTTGATACTCCAATGAAACAAGTGGTGAGAGAGGCGCGACTTGTGACCATGAATCAAGGTGAATTAGCGGATATTGGTGTGCGGTGGGGGGCATTTCAAGGTAAGCGCAGCGCGCGGGTATCCGGTACCCTTGAAGGCTTGAACTCGGCGCAAAGCGGCAGCATTGCAGATGATCTCAGTATACAAATTCCGAGTGCCTCACCCCGTGCGGCGAGTCTCGCCTTTCAGGTCGCGACATTGGGATCGAATACATTATTAGATCTTGAGTTATCAGCGCTGCAGAGTGAATCCAAAGCCGAAATCATTTCGAGTCCGCGTTTGCTGACCACGGATGAAAAACCCGCGTATATTGAACAAGGCACCGAAATCCCTTATCTGGAAGCGGCTTCGAGTGGCGCGACGTCAGTATCTTTTCGTAAAGCGGTACTGAGCTTAAAGGTGACGCCACACATCACGCCAAGTAACCGACTCATTTTAGATTTAAATGTGACTCAAGATCGCCCCGGCAGCTCAGTGGCGATTGGAACCGGTGATGCTGTGGCCATTCAAACTCAACGTATTGGTACTCAGGTAATGGTAAATGATGGAGAAACGATCGTTTTGGGCGGAATTTATCAACATAGCGTCACGAAAGGGGTGGAAAAAGTACCATTGTTAGGTGACTTACCACTCCTTGGACAGCTATTTCGTCGTAGTTATGAAGAAAAGGGCAAAAATGAATTGGTGATATTTGTGACGCCAAAGGTTGTAATTCAATGACTTAGCAAAATTTATTCAACAATATTCAAAATTAAAGTTGCATTACTGGAGTCAGATCTAGATAATTTCGGGTCTTATCACGAAATATCTGTGAGGAATAGGTGCCGCAAGCATTCCTATCGTTTTATTCTGTCTGGACTATTCTTGCGGCGATGTCATTGAATTAACGTTGTAAATTACTGCTAAACATGGCTGAAAAACGCAATATTTTCCTTGTTGGGCCTATGGGCGCTGGCAAAAGTACAATTGGTAGACACCTTGCTCAACAACTCCATATGGACTTTGTTGACTCAGATACAGTTATCGAAGAGCGCACTGGTGCGGATATCTCTTGGGTATTTGATGTCGAAGGTGAAGAAGGTTTCCGCAAACGCGAAGAAACTGTTATCAACGACCTAACGGAGCAGCAAGGTATTGTGCTCGCAACTGGTGGTGGCTCAGTAATGAGTAAAGAAAACCGCAACCGCCTGTCTGCGCGTGGGATTGTGGTTTACTTAGAAACCACGATAGAAAAACAGTTAGCCCGCACAAACCGAGATAAAAAACGTCCATTGCTGCAAACGGATCAACCACGCGAGGTATTAGAGGCACTAGCGGAAGAACGTAATCCGCAGTATGAAGAAGTCGCAGACATTGTCGTGCGTACTGATGATCAAAGTGCAAAAGTGGTAGCCAACCAGATTGTAAAAATGCTAGAAGAACATTAATAAAGTTCTTTTTTGCACAGGAGTCGATCCCATGGAACGGATTACGGTCAATTTAGGTGAACGTAGTTACCCAATCTCCATCGGCGCTGGATTGTTCAATAATCCAGCGCTACTTTGTTTGTCTGAAAAACAGAAAGTGCTCGTGATCAGTAATGTGACCGTTGCACCGTTGTACGCAGATAAAATTGTCTCGATGTTAGATTCATTACAGTGTGAATCTTCAGTATTAGCCTTGCCCGATGGCGAGCAGTATAAAAGCCTAGAAACCTTTAATACCGTGATGACTTATTTGCTCGAGCATAACTACAGCAGAGATGTGGTGGTGATTGCCTTGGGCGGTGGCGTGATTGGTGATTTGGTCGGCTTTGCTGCATCTTGTTATCAGCGAGGTGTCGATTTTATTCAGATCCCAACGACGTTATTGTCGCAGGTGGATTCTTCTGTCGGTGGAAAAACTGCAGTGAATCACCCGATGGGTAAGAATATGATTGGTGCATTTTATCAACCTCAATCCGTTCTTATTGATACAGAGTGTCTGAAAACATTACCTCAGCGTGAATTAGCGGCTGGTATGGCTGAAGTCATTAAATACGGCATCATTTATGATGGTGAATTTTTCGCTTGGCTAGAAGACAACATGGACGCACTGTATGCTCTTGATGAACAGGCTTTAGCGTATGCGATTGCGCGTTGCTGTTCTATCAAAGCAGAAGTGGTGGCTAAAGATGAAAAAGAGTCAGGCATTCGTGCTTTATTGAATCTTGGTCATACTTTTGGTCACGCGATTGAAGCGGAGCTGGGCTATGGCAATTGGCTGCATGGTGAAGCGGTCGCTGCCGGGACGGTCATGGCGGCACGCACTGCACAGCTCGAAGGGTTACTCTTAGCTGAGCACGTTGAACGAATCATTGCTATCTTTAAGAAAGCGCAACTTCCTGTTGAGACGCCGGCAAGTATGTCGTTTGACGATTTTATTAAGCATATGATGCGTGATAAAAAAGTGTTGGCAGGGGAGCTGCGTTTGGTCCTTCCTACTGGTATAGGAGGAGCTGAGGTAGTGAAAGGGGTCTCAAATGAGGTAATGGCTAAAGCAATTGAGCTTGGACGTTAACCCAAACTCTGTCATTATTGGTAAGACGCTGTTAAATCAATAGGATGACTCGATGAACTTGGCGCATGAACTGGAATTAGATTCGCAAACCGAATTGTTGGAGCGATTACAACTACTGACGAGGTTTGGTTCCAATTTAGTGAATGTCTATGGTAGCCAAGGTGCGGGTAAATCTTGGCTAGCGCAACGCTATCTTGAAGAGTACGCCGATGACACCAACCAAGCGTTGGTGTTATGTCATCCACAACAAACCGATGAACAACGTCGGACTACCATTCTTTCCCAGCTCGTCTCTGAGCCCCTGTTTAATCCTAAAGATTCTCTGATTGACAGTTTTTCTGCGTTATTTGCTGATAGCAGTTGCAATATTGCAGTTGCGATCGATGATGCGCATCTGCTGTCAGAAACCTTAGTGTCTGAGTTATGGATGTGGATTCTGGAATGTCAGGACAATCCAGCTTGGACGATTAATGTTATTTTATTCGTCGAGTCCAATCGTTTGGAAGCGTTACTGACGCGCCTTACCTATGGACAAGAATTAAAACCTATCGACCTTGAAATTGAGCACTTGAGCGAAGAAGAAGCCGATAGGTTATTTGAAAATAGAGTCATGCGTTTTATTGAGGATGCGATGGAAAAACGCGTCCGTAACGCGTATAAAAAAGTCCAACGCACTCCAGGAGCAATTATGGCATTGGCTGAGAAAAAAACTGAAAAACGCGTCGTGGTTCGTTCGATTGTCGGTTCGCCGTTTAATATTGCTCTGGTAGTGATCATCATCATATTACTGATTGGCGCTGGATATTGGTGGATGCTGTCGCAGCCTCAGCCGGGTGAACAGAATGATGAGACGGCCACGCAACAAGCGTCGCTCGAGCAAACAGCGATTCCTACGTTACCGACATCGTCTCAGTCCGGTGCGAAGGGGATGGCGGATCCGGTAACCTCTCAGCCGCAAACGCCTCGTTCATCAACCACGGTCGGTACTCATGCTCAGCCGCAAGCGAATGGCCAAGAGCAAATGGATAGTCTGCCAAATGATGATGCCGCCGCGTTGCCTCCTGAAGTCAAAGAAGATATGACCGGGGTTGGTCAAACACCAAAAAGTAATGAGAATCGTGTGGTGATCAATTCGGATGTGGTGGATGCGCTAGTCGATGATGACAAGCAACCACAACCAAGTAATATGGCGCAGGCTCAGCAACAAGCCGATCAACAGAAAGATGCGCTTTCTCAGTCTTTTGATGCCGCTAGAGCCGATCTCAATGCGATGTCACCTCGCAGCTATACATTACAGTTAGCCGCGGTGAAATCGTTAGATGAAGTGCGTAAATTTCTCAATGAGTTTCAACTAGATGGTCAGGTTAACGTGTATCCGACGGATCGTAGTGGCACAACTTGGTACATCGTTACGTACGAAAATTATCCGACGATTCAAATGGCTAGAGATGCGGTGAGTACGTTACCTGGACGTTTACAGTCGTTAGGGCCTTGGGCGAAGTCTCTGCGTCAAGTACAAAGAGAGCTCACTCGGACGAAATAAACCTGAGCTTCGCGTGAAAATATGTTACATTCCGCCACCTTATTTGGTGGCGATTGAATTAGAGCAGTAGATGAAAAAGCAGCGTGCCTTTCTAAAGTGGGCTGGCGGTAAATTTGGTTTGGTAGAAGATATTCAGCGCAACCTACCAGATGCTGATCAGTTAGTAGAACCCTTTGTTGGTGCAGGATCGATTTTCCTGAATACACATTATCAACATTATCTGCTCGCCGACATTAATCCGGACTTAATCAATCTATACAATCTAATCAAAACTGAGCCTGAGCGTTATATCACTGAGGCCAGAAAGTGGTTTGTGCCTGAAAATAATCGCAAAGAAGCGTATTTAGAGGTACGGCAAACCTTCAATGCCACCGATGATATCTTCTATCGCTCGTTAGCCTTTCTTTATATGAACCGGTTTGGTTTTAATGGCTTATGCCGTTACAACAAAAAAGGTGGCTTTAATGTCCCTTTTGGTTCGTATAAAAAACCATATTTCCCAGAAAAAGAGCTGTGGTTCTTTGCCGAAAAAGCGCAAAAGGCCGAGTTTGTGTGCACCACGTACGAGAATACTTTTGCCCAAGCTTCTGATAATAGTGTGGTGTACTGCGATCCGCCTTATGCCCCATTATCCACCACCGCCAACTTTACCTCGTATTCTGGTAATGGTTTTACGCTCGATGACCAAGCCAAGCTTGCCGATGTCGCGGAACGGACATCGTTGGAGCGTGGCATCCCTGTGTTGATCTCCAATCATGATACCTTGTTGACTCGCCGCCTTTATCATGGCGCCCATTTAGATGTGGTTAAAGTGAAACGCACCATCAGTCGTAATGGTGGAGGGCGTAATAAGGTGGACGAATTACTCGCCTTATTTGATTCACCAGCCAACAAAAAGATATACCGCAAATAACCTCACAAATACGAATGTGCGTTTGACTAGGATCTTTTCGTTCCGTTATGTAGAATGATCTGACATTGATTGGTAAACGTGCATGATTGCTCGAGGTTAGGAATGAAAGATTTCATTATTGCTCCATCCATCTTATCTGCGGATTTAGCCCGATTAGGTGAGGATGTCGAACGGGTTATTGCAGCCGGAGCCGATGTTATCCATTTTGATGTTATGGATAATCATTATGTTCCCAACCTGACATTCGGTGCCCCTTTGTGTAAAGCGCTGCGTAATTACGGTATTACCGCCCCGATTGACGTCCATTTAATGGTGAAGCCTGTTGATCGCATTATCCCTGATTTCGCCAAAGCGGGCGCTTCCATGATTACTTTCCATGTGGAAGCCTCGGATCACGTCGACCGCACATTACAATTAATCAAAGAACAGGGTTGTAAGGCTGGCGTGGTGATTAATCCCGGCACGCCATTACATTATCTTGATCATATTATGGATAAGCTCGATATGATTTTGCTGATGTCGGTGAATCCAGGTTTTGGCGGTCAATCCTTTATTCCTCATACCTTAGAAAAACTCCGTGCCGTACGCCAACGTATTATTCATAGTGGTTACGATATTCGCTTAGAAATTGATGGTGGCGTGAAGGTTGACAACATCCGTGAGATTGCCGAAGCGGGCGCCGATGTTTTTGTTGCGGGCTCCGCGATTTTTGGTCAGCCTGATTACAATACGGTCATTCAAGCGATGCGTGATGAATTGGCTCACGTGACTAAATGTAAGCAAAAAGTATTGCCAGAGCGTTCTTAACATCCAGTAAGTAGTAGGATTAATATTGTGACAATTAAGCTGATAGCCTTTGATTTAGACGGTACGCTTTTAGATAGTGTGCCAGATTTAGCGGTTGCGGCGGATCAAACCGTGCAAGCATTGGGGTTTGCCAGTGTCGCTGAAGAGCAAGTTCGTGATTATGTCGGTAATGGTGCAGATTTATTGATTGGACGATCATTGAGTCAAAGCATGCAAGTATCACCAGAGCTGAGCCCTGAATTGCTCAAACAAGCGCGGGTGCTATTTGATGACAAGTACGGTCAGACTGGCCATAAAAATAGCCACCTGTATCCCAATGTACGAGAAACACTACATGCACTGCATCAAGCTGGTTATATCTTGGCGATCGTCACCAACAAGCCTTCTCAGTTTGTCCCTGATATTCTTGCGCAACATGATATCGATGGGTTTTTCTCTGAGGTATTAGGCGGAGATGCCTTTACCGAGAAGAAACCAAACCCAATGCCGCTTAATTATTTACTCGATAAATATCAAGTCACGGCTCAACAGATGTTGATGGTTGGGGATTCTAAGAATGATATTTTAGCGGCTAAAAACGCTGGCTGCACATCATTAGGGTTAACGTATGGCTACAACCATGGTGAGCCGATTCAACAGTCACAACCCACCTATGTGGCTGATGATGTGAGTAAACTGTGTGAGATTCTTAGCGTGGGCGCGTAATTTTATACATTCTCCCCTAGTAAAATACTTGCTAATGAGTACACTGGATAACCGCGTGGAATGTGTTCCATGCGGTTTTTATTATTTTTGACTGTCTCTCATTTTTGGTAACAAGGAAATCATTCTCATGAGCAAGCCCATCGTATTTAGTGGTGTTCAACCTTCTGGTGAACTTAGTATCGGTAACTACTTGGGTGCACTACGTCAGTGGCAGCAAATGCAAGATGATTATGATTGCCAATACTGCGTAGTCGATCTGCATGCGATTACCGTACGTCAGGATGCAAAAGCGCTGCATGAAGCGACATTAGATGCTTTAGCTATTTGTCTTGCGGTGGGGATTGATCCTAAGAAAAGTACATTGTTTGTCCAATCTCATGTGGCAGAGCATACACAACTGGCGTGGATTTTGAATTGTTATACGCAAATGGGTGAATTAAGTCGTATGACTCAATTTAAAGATAAATCAGCGCGTTTTGCTAATGACGTTAACGTGGGTTTATTTGATTATCCTGTACTCATGGCTGCAGACATTTTGTTGTACGATACCAATCAAGTGCCAGTGGGCAGCGATCAAAAACAACACCTTGAGTTAGCGCGCGATATCGCAACCCGTTTTAACAATATTTATAGCCCAGACAACCCGATTTTCACGGTTCCAGAGCCGCACATTGCCAAAGTGAATGCGCGTGTGATGAGCCTGCAAGATGCGACTAAGAAAATGTCGAAGTCAGACGATAATCGTAAGAATGTTATTACGTTGCTTGAAGATCCGAAATCGATTATTAAGAAAATCAATAAAGCACAAACGGACGCTCAAACACCGCCACGTATTGCTCATGATATCGAGAATAAAGCAGGCATTTCGAATCTGATGGGACTGTATTCTGCAGCAACGGGCAAGAGTTTTGCAGAAATTGAAGCAGACTATGCTGGGGTTGAAATGTATGGCCCATTTAAGAAAGACGTGGGTGAAGCGCTGGTGGAAATGCTTGCGCCAGTGCAAGCTGAGTACCACCGTGTTCGTCAAGATCGTGCTTATTTAGATAGTGTGATGCGTGAAGGTGCGGCTAAAGCCTCTGAAAAAGCGCATAAGACTCTGATGAAAGTCAGAGAAGCGGTGGGGTTCTTGCCTTGCCCTTAATGCGATAAGCGCAGCTAATAGAATATAAAAAAGCCTCAGCATTGCTGAGGTTTTTTTATTCGGTGGTTTTTCTTTCGCTGTATTAATTTCGTGAATTACATCCAAATTTGGAAGGAAAAGTTGGTTTTGTAAATCTCGGCCGATCGCTTATAAGTCAGTGTCTTACCCTTGTAACGTGACAATTGTATACCGAGAAATATTCTCATTATTACTCAGGAAGAGACAAGCATGAATCAACGATATCAATTACTGTTATGGGGGTGTTTAGGTACGACACTCACCTTGCAAGCTCAGGCCGATGTACTTATTTCACAATACATAGAAGGCAGTGGTTATAACAAGGCAATCGAGGTTAGTAATACGGGGGGCCAGTCCGTTAACCTAGATGGTTATACGCTGCAAAAATCAACCAATGGCGCAACATCTTGGGGAAGCCGACTATCATCATTAGCTGGCTATGAATTAGCAGCCGGGCAAACTCTTGTGGTAGTGAATAGTCGGGCGACGAATGAGTTACTTAGCAAAGCCGATATCATCAACAGCACAATAACTCGTTTTAATGGCAATGACCCAGTCGGATTATTTCATAATGGCACGTTGCATGATGTGATTGGTGTTGTCGGTAGTGATAGTTATTGGGGACAAGACATGACGTTAATGCGTCAAAGTACCGAAGCGAGTAGCAACTACCAACCCGACCAATGGCAAGCCTATGATAAAGACGAGTTTGCCGGTTTAGGTGAATGGCAAGGTCCTAGTGACGGAGGCTCAGACTCTCAGTTTACCTGCCGATTACCGAGTGGTGCGCAACCTGATTTTACCGCGATTCATGATATACAAGGCCCTGATGAGCGCTCACCTTTAGTGCCAAGTGGTGCGACTCAGTCATCAGACGATTACTATGTCAAAGGTATCGTCACTGCGGTGACTGGGAATTTAACGAAAGGCTTTTATTTACAGTCGCTACAAGCGGACAACGACATGCGTACTTCTGAAGGTTTGTTTGTCTTTACCGACCAAGCGCAAGCTAACCTTAAGCCGGGCGATGTGGTGTGTGTTCAGGGTAAAGTTAAAGAGTATTATCAACTGACCGAATTGGTGCCGAACGATGCTAGCTGGCGTGTCCTTGAGCAGCAACCAGCTCCGCAAGCTCAAGATATCGCGGTTGCGAGCAGTGATGAGTCATTTGCCCAGACATTGGAACGTTATGAAGGGATGCTCGTACGACTACCGACATCGTTAGATATGCGTATCGCCCGTGTGTTTGGGTACGATTATGATGCCTATCGTAACAATATGGTGTTAGCGCAAGGGCAAGTGAACTATCATCCTAATCAATTTTATCCGGCAGGCTCGACGCAGAGTGAAAAGGTTCAGTTAGCCAATCAACAGCGTACGCTAGTCATTGAAACGGATAATCCAGCGCAAGATGGCTACATTCCTTACTACCCCAACTTTGCTCGTACCGACGTCAATCAAGATGGCTCAGCGGATGACTACCTACGCATTAATGATACGATTTCCAACCTTGAAGGAATCGTGACCTACACGTATTCACATTATCGTTTATTAGCGACCAACACGATTAGTGACCAAGATGTTGTTCACAATACACCACGTACGGAGTCACCACGCGTAGAGCACGGTGATCTGCGTATTGCATCGTTTAATGTGCTGAACTACTTTAATTCACCGTTTAATGGTGACCCGAACCCGTTTGGTGATAATCGTGGGGCGAGTAGCTATGGTGAGTTTGAATTGCAGCAGGAAAAAATCGTTACCGCATTGGATCACCTAGATGCCGATATTGTTGGCTTGATGGAAATAGAAAATAACGGTTTTGGTGATGGGGCGGCGATTCGTCAGCTCGTGGAACAACTCAATCAACGGCAAAGTGCGAATGATAAGTATACATTTGTTAGTGTTGACTCAAACCACGATGGTGTCACTAATGAAGAGGACTCTGTTGGTTCGGATGCGATAGCGGTCGGACTGATTTATCGCCCTCATCACGTGTCTTTGCAAGCCAACCGAGTGATTGCGATGCCGGAACAAAAAGCGCCACCGATACGCGATGACAATGGCGAGCTAATTGATAATGGCCGCCATCAACAGCGTGATTCCTTAGCTTCGACCTTTAAGGTGATGACAACAGGGGATGAGTTAACCGTCGCCGTCAATCATTTTAAATCCAAAGGATCGAAGTGTTGGGAAGATAACGCACCGGTCAGTCAGGGTGGACAAGCTGGCCAGGATCCTGATCTACAAGGCTCATGTGAAAACTTTCGTGTCGCCGCGTCAGTCGCGCTTGGCAATGCCTTGCAAACCATTGCGGGGGATAAAGTGATTCTCGGCGACTTGAACTCTTATGCGAAGGAAGATCCGATTTTAGTGTTAACGGATTATTCTGCACAGAAATACGGCAAAGTCATTCGTGCGGCGCGCAATACCTATATTAATGGGCAGCAACAATTTGGTGATGATGGTGCGGTAATCACGCAAAGTTATGGTTACCTGAGTGCCGTGCCGATGTTTCATCCTCAGAGTTGGAGTTACTCATATAATAATGAGGTAGGAACGTTAGATCACCTGTTGATCAGTGCTCACCTGAAATCGCATGTCGTGGATGCCAATGAATGGCATATCAATGCAGATGAGTCGACCTTGTTTGATTATAGTAATGATTATAAGGGCAATGATTTTCCTCGCTATGGCGATCAATTTCGTTCATCCGATCATAACCCCGCCGTATTAGAATTACGTTTCGCTCATTAGTCGCCCACTAATGACACTTTCATTTCATCAACAAAGGCAAGCTATAAGCTTGCCTTTATGATTTCCTGCGGCACAATACCTTTGCATTTCAATAGAGTGATAAAGGACATCTTCAGTGCTATTAATTATCGATAACTACGATTCGTTTACTTATAACCTTTATCAGTATTTTTGTGAGTTGGGCGTTGACGTGACCGTTGTGCGTAATGACGCTATCACACTCGATGAGATAGCCGCGCTTAACCCGACGCACTTAGTTATTTCTCCTGGGCCCGGCACGCCTGATGACGCGGGTATTTCCCTGTCGGCGATTAAGCAATTCGCTGGGCAGATACCGATACTGGGAGTGTGTTTGGGACATCAAGCGATTGCGCAGGTTTTTGGAGGCAAAGTGATCAGAGCAAAAGCGGTCATGCATGGGAAAACATCGCCGATTCGACATACTGGAGAAAGCGTGTTTGTTGGCCTGAATAATCCGTTGACAGTGACGCGCTATCATTCCTTGATTGTTGAATCTGCTTCTTTACCGGAGTGCTTGAAAGTGACGGCTTGGACAGAAAATGACGCTGGTGAGTGTGATGAAATTATGGGATTTTCCCATCAAAGCTTACCGATTGAAGCGGTACAATTTCATCCGGAATCGATAAAAACAGAGCAAGGACATGCTTTATTAAACAACTTCTTAGCGCGTTAGAACGTCTTTAAGCCATCGGTGTTGCTCTCGCCACTCCGATTGAGATCACTTTTCCTCATAAATCTTCCCCCATTTTTGCGCATAATGCCAAATGAACGATTATGCGCAATATTTTGAGCTATGCACTTCGAGCACTCTTAGCGGCTAAAACTTCACTAGCTAGAACGATATTTTTTCCATTTAAAATAAATAATTTATCATTTTAAGTGAATAAAAAATCAAAACTAGTTAAGGTAGAGCGATGTGCTTTTGCGATTACAGCAGAAGCCACTATTGAAAACAAAAAAAATTTATCAATACAATGTGGATAGTTCTTGAGCGCCATGTGAAATCTTATGGTTGATCTAAACTGTAGGTAATTGTTCATGATACCGCATGTGTACCTTAAGGGGATGTGCAATGACAACGGAAATTAAAGTAGATCGTAGTGTATTCGATGAGGTGATGGTGCCTTGTTATAACCCAATGGAGTTCGTTCCCGTTGAAGGTAAAGGCTCTCGTGTGTGGGATCAACAAGGTAATGAATATGTTGATTTTGCGGGCGGAATCGCGGTGAGTTGTCTGGGCCACTGCCACCCAGCGATGGTACAAGCACTGACAGAGCAAAGTAACAAATTATGGCATCTTAGTAATGTTATGACCAATGAACCTGCGCTGCGTTTAGCACGCACGTTAATTGAGCATACCTTTGCTGAAAAAGTCTTTTTTGCCAATTCAGGCGCTGAGGCGAACGAGGCTGCGTTGAAACTGGCTCGCCGTTACGCCGCCGATGTTTATGGCCCAGATAAAACGGAAATTATTGCGTTTGTCCAAGGATTCCATGGGCGAACTTTTTTCACGGTAACCGTGGGGGGGCAAACCTCTTACTCTGATGGATTTGGTCCGAAGCCTGCGGATGTGACCCATATTCCATACAATGATATTGATGCATTGAAAGCACACATGTCGGAAAAAACGTGTGCCGTAATGATGGAACCGCTGCAAGGTGAAGGCGGTATTGTGTCTCCAGATCCTGATTTCGTGCAGCAAGTGCGTCAATTATGTGATGACCATAATGCTCTGCTGATTTTCGATGAAGTGCAGACAGGAAATGGCCGAACTGGCGAGCTGTATGCGTATCAAGGTTTGGGTGTCACACCTGATATTTTGAGCACAGCTAAATCGTTGGGGGCCGGTTTCCCGATTGGAGCAATGCTGACCACCACCGAGCTTGCTAGCCATTTTAAAGTGGGCGTACATGGCTCGACCTATGGCGGTAACCCATTGGGTTGTGCGGTGGCTAACGCGGCATTGGATATTATTACGAGGCCGGAAACACTGGCTGGCATTAAAGAGCGTGAAGCGCTATTTAAAGCAGGTTTAAAGCGTATTAATGAAAAATATCATATCTTTAAAGATATTCGGGGAAAGGGATTATTGATTGGTGCCGAGTTGAATGATGCATGGCAAGGGCGTGCTCGTGAAATATTGGTCGCATCAGGTAAACAAGGATTAATGTTACTCGTCGCGGGAGCCAATGTTGTACGGTTAACCCCATCATTAATTATTCCAGAACAAGATATTGAAGAAGGTTTAGCTCGCCTAGATAAAGCAATTGCCACACTAGTGTGAGTGGGTATTGCCATCTCGTTTCATGCCAAGGGCAGAGCGTGTGGTGATAAATGAAGTAGGGCCCGATAAGGGCCCTTAGCATCTGGAGGGAAGATTGATGCTAGTAGTTCGCCCTATCGCAATGTCAGATTATGAAGCACTTCATCGATGTGCCGTCGAATCAGGGCATGGGTTTACTTCCTTACCTGTTAATGAAGTTTTATTAAAAAATCGTATTCAACATTCTGAAACCAGCTTTGCAAAAAATGATGTGACTCAACCAGCAGATGAAGGTTATCTCATGGTGGCCGTCGATTCAGAGACGGGTGAAGTGGCAGGAACCACAGGCATTGAAGCCGCTGTCGGCTGGGATGTGCCATTTTATTCCTATCATATTAGTACCATTGTTCACTCCTCTCGACGTTTGAATGTCAATAACGTCGTGAAGCTTTTAACCTTTGGTAATAACTACACCGGATGCTCGGAAATCTGCACTCTCTTCTTAAGGCCACAATTTCGGGGTGGCTTGAATGGTCGTCTTCTCTCTAAATGCCGCTTATTAATGCTCGCCCAGTATCCTGAGCGTTTTTCTCGTACCATCTTCGCGGAAATGCGCGGCGTATCCAATGCTGAGGGACATTCGCCGTTTTGGCAGTGGTTACAGCAGCACTTTTTCTCTATTGATTTCACCATGGCTGATTATTTAACGGGAACCGGTAAAAAAGGCTTCATTGCTGATCTCATGCCGAAGTTACCGATTTATGTCAATTTGTTAAGCCCTGAAGCTCAAGAGGTCATTGGCAAAGTTCATGAGAATACCAAACCTGCATTACGGTTATTGGAGCAAGAAGGCTTTGTCTGTCGTAATTACATCGATATTTTTGATGGCGGCCCAACGGTGGAATGCGATAGAGAGCATATTGAGTCGGTTAGGCAATCGCAGTGCTACTCGGTCGAAGTGGCGGTACATACCAGTTGTAAAGATTATTTGCTGATTAATACGGAGTTTCAACGTTTTCGCGCCACAGCGGCTAAAGCGGCCATCAATGTTGAAAATCACAGCGTGATTCTTGCGCCGGATGTGGCACAAGCACTGCTGGTGAGCACCGGTGATCGTGTCCGTGTTTTGGCATGTTAGGTGAACAAGCGAAGAAGGGAGACATCATGACACATTGGATTGCAGGGCAATGGCTTAGCGGTGAAGGGGAACGCCTTTCTTCGATGACGCCTTACGATAATAGCCTACTGTGGCAGGGTAACAGTGCGACTGCTCAGCAAGTGGAGTCAGCGGTAGCGGCGGCTCGCAGCGCATTGGTGACATGGAGGCAATCTAGCTTTAGTGAGCGTGAAGCGTATGTCACCGCTTTCGTGGAAGTGGTGAAGCAGAACAAAGAACGTATTGCTCAAACTATTGCTAAAGAAACAGGTAAGCCCATCTGGGAAACACGTACTGAAGCTGGCGCGATGATTGGTAAGGCAGCGATTTCGGCTCAAGCTTATCATGAGCGAACCGGTGAACATGACAAAGAGGTCAATGGTAATCAGGTTGTCCTGCGCCATCGCCCATTAGGTATCATGGCGGTATTTGGGCCTTATAACTTTCCTTGTCATCTGCCCAATGGGCATATTATTCCTGCGTTATTAGCGGGAAATACCATTGTATTTAAGCCCTCAGAGCAAACGCCTTTGTGTGGCGAGTTAATGGTGCAACTGTGGCAGCAAGCTGGGTTACCCGATGGTGTTATTAACCTGGTACAAGGCGCTAAGGAGACCGGTATTGCACTAGCTCAGTCTCAGGGAATTGATGGGCTATTGTTTACTGGCAGCGCACAGACAGGGCAGCTTCTTCATCGACAGTTTGCAGGCCAACCAGGAAAAATGCTGGCGCTAGAAATGGGAGGCAATAATCCGTTAGTGGTGTCAAACCATTATGGCGAACTAGATGCGACGGTCTATACCATTGTACAGTCAGCATTTTTAAGTGCTGGGCAACGTTGTACGTGTGCACGCCGTTTATATGTTCCTGAAGGTGAACGTGGTGATGAGTTATTAGAACGCTTAATAGACATGACCCAACGTCTGGTTATGGGAGCTCCGTTCGCTGAGCCTGCGCCTTTTATGGGGCCGTTAATTTCTGCAGCAGCCGCTCAGCATATTTTAAATGCACAGTCACAGCTCCAAGCTCAGGGCGGGAAGTCATTGCTTGAAGCGCAGAAAGGGATACATGCCTTTGTCTCACCGGGAATTATTGATGTGACTAAAGTGAATAATTTACCAGATGAAGAATATTTCGGGCCACTGTTGCAAGTGGTGCGTTACCAAACGTTATCGCAAGCGGTAGATTTAGCCAACGCGACACGGTTTGGATTATCAGCAGGGCTCATTTCCACCGATGATCGCGAGTGGCAGTATTTTATTACCCACATTCGCGCAGGTATTGTGAACCGCAATCGTGCCCTGACTGGGGCAAGTAGTGATGCTCCGTTTGGTGGGCCTGGCGAGTCTGGAAATCTACGACCTAGTGCTTATTATGCTGCGGATTATTGTGCGTATCCAATGGCCTCTATGGAAGGGGACTGTACTGTACTGCCTGAGCAAACCAGCCCAGGTTTATCCTTTTAGAGGTTAGATAAACGAAGGAGGCACCATGCATATTCATGATGTATTTGAAGCTTTGTGGCAAGACTATACGACGCGCTTATGTCCTTCTGCATTGCAAGTTCATGCGCTTTTAAAAGAAGACTCCCCTTTGATTAATGATCATATTGCTCTGCGCACCTTTGCGCATTGTGATATTGGTCTAGAGGTATTAGCACAGCCTTTTCTTGAATTAGGGTATCAGGCCGAAGGGGAATACCATTTTGAAGCAAAGCATCTGTACGCGAAGCATTTACGTCATCCCGATCCCACGCTACCCAAAGTGTTTATCAGTGAGTTGCAACTTGATGAATGCAGCCAAGCATTGCAAGCGATCATTGCGCGCCTAATGGGACAGATTGAACATTTACCGTGGTCGACGGCCGATTTCTTGTGGCAAGGTCGACCTTGGGAGGTGAGTTATTCTGAGTATTTTGAGCTTGCTCAAGAGAGTGAGTACGCCGCATGGGTTGCCGCGCATGGCTATGGTGCCAACCATTTTACGGTGAGCGTAAACCAGCTAGAGCGTTTCTCCAGCGTGGAAGCGGTTAATGATTATTTAAGACAACAAGGTTTTACTCTGAATGAAGCCGGAGGGGCAGTAAAGGGCTCTTCGCAAGTGCTACTTGAGCAGTCATCGACCATGGCGGATGATGTGCCCGTGATATTTTCGGATATGGATGCGACGATTCCTGGTGGTTTTTATGAGTTCGCAAAGCGTTATCCACAAGAAAATGGTCAGTTATATCAAGGTTTTGTAGCTGCAAATGCCGATAAAATATTTGAGAGTACGGATAGACAGCAATAGCCAAATATTAGGCATAAAAAAACCACCGTGTAGGCGCGGTGGTTTTTGGCGATACGGATGACGTTAAAACTTAACGCGTACCGTAAACAACAATGGTTTTACCGTGGGCAGAAATCAAGTTCTGCTCTTCTAGCATTTTTAATATACGGCCCACTGTTTCGCGAGAACAGCCAACTATCTGACCGATCTCTTGGCGTGTAATCTTGATTTGCATTCCGTCTGGGTGCGTCATCGCATCAGGCTGTTTTGCTAGGTTAAGTAGCGTTTGAGCAATACGACCAGTAACGTCTAGGAAAGCGAGATCGCCAACCTTTTGACTGGTTACTTGCAGGCGACTTGCCATTTGCCCAGATAGACGCATCAGAATATCAGGGTTAACCTGAATCAACTGACGGAATTTCTTAAATGAAATTTCAGCCACTTCACAAGGCGACTTAGCCCGAACCCAAGCGGTACGTTCTTGTCCTTCCTCAAAGAGACCAAGCTCACCAATAAAGTCGCCTTGGTTTAAGTAGGAAAGGATCATTTCCTTGCCTTCTTCATCTTTGATCAATACCGCTACTGACCCTTTTACAATGTAGTAAAGAGTTTCAGCCTTCTCACCCGCATGAATTAACGTGCTTTTAGAAGGGTACTTATGAATGTGACAATGTGAAAGAAACCACTCTAAAGTTGGGTCGGTTTGAGGTTTACCTAGAACCATAATATCTCACTTCCTCTGCAGGGTACGCTTGCCGCTATCCATATTTAATTTAGCGAAGCCTCATGACTTCCTAGAATAAGAAGAGTTTGGATTCACCGCAAGTTTTCTTGTGTTTCCGTTATGAAATAGTATCCTTTTTCACGCGGAATTTCTTGATTTAAATCGCTTACAAAGAGGGATTTACTGCGCAAAAACGTGCTTATGATCACGGTATGAAAAGTAAGCGACATTTGCACAGAATGAATCACCCAATTTTTCCACTCTCGATTAATTGTTGTAGGATCGGTCGAACAATCAGTTCCATTGCAAAACTCATTTTTCCACCAGGAACTACAATCGTATTATGCCTAGACATAAATGAACCATCAATCATAGAAAGTAGATATGGGAAGTCGACGTTTTTGATTCCACGCAGACGGATTACCACAAAGCTCTCATCCAAACTCGGAATGCCTTTCGCATTAAGCGGGTTAGATGTATCCACGGTTGGCACACGCTGAAAGTTAATATGAGTACGTGAAAACTGTGGAGTAATATAATTGAGGTAATCGTCCATAGAGCGGACGATGGAATCCATCACCGCTTCGCGTGAATGACCACGGTCGCGAGTATCACGGACGTATTTCTGAATCCATTCCAAGTTAACAATCGGGACCATGCCAATTAGAAAGTCCACGTGCTGTGCGACGTTGATATCGCCATCGACCACACCGCCATGCAAACCTTCATAAAACAGCACATCTGTCTGCTCTGGAATGTCTTGCCACGGGGTAAAGGTACCGGGCATTTGGTTAAAAGGAACCGCTTCATCAAAACTGTGTAGATAGCAACGAATTTGCCCAGAGCCGTCTTTGCCATATTGACGGAAAAAATCGCCAAGCGCGGAAAAATTATTGGCTTGGGGGCCAAAGTAACTAATATGACGGCCTTGTTCGCGCGCTTTGCGAATCGCAACGTCCATTTCTGGGCGAGTATAACGATGGAAGCTATCGCCTTCTACCCATGCGGGTTTCACCGACATCATGTTAAACATTTTGCGAAATGCTTCTGATGTCGTCGTCGTGCCGGCTCCTGAGGAACCAGTGACGGCAATTATGGGGTGTTTCGCTGACATGACAAACCTTGTCTTTTGATTCCTGATTGATAAAGAAGCGAATGAATCGCGCTGGATTTACTATAGCACGGAAAAACGCTCTGTCCTTGAGCGCCGCTTTAGAGGTCGCGTTTTATATCGACGGTTTCATGAAGTTCGGAGTACACCACAACGGCATCACCGGACTGAATTTGTTGCTTAACTTGTTGAACTTTTTGATCTAATGTGACTTCTAGTGAGCCGTAATCTGTCCCTTCACGTAAGACAAATTCTCGAATAAGGTTGTCGAGGGTGTCGGCATCAATGTGTTGCCAAGGAATAATCATAATATCCTCGTTTAGGATGAATATGGCGACAGTATGTCATGAGCGCGCGACTTTTTCAGCATAGGCTGATGGATTGTATTGCAGATAAGCGGCGTAATACGCGGGTAAATGTTCCTCTAACCAATAACGTGGTTGTCGCCAATGGCCACTGATAAATCCGACGTGGCCGCCATGCTGGGTCAGACAGTAATCAAGGTGACTTGGCAGTGTAAATTGGGGGATCACCGCCTCATTCATGAAAGGATCATCTTGCGCCTGAATAAAGTGTGTTGGAACAGTAATATCGGTTAGACGTTGTAGACCTGAACATTGACTATAATAGTCAGCGGCATTTTGAAAGTTGTGTAATGGTGCGGTAATCAGCTCATCAAAGTCACGCAAACTGCGGAGCCGTTTAATTTCTTGTGCTTGAATGCCTAGGCGCGGGTGTAATAACTCCATTTTGAGTAACGCGTTACGCTTTAGTGAGCTCATTAGGTAACGACGATAGATGCGCGATAACCCTTGCTCGATGCGCTCTGAACAGGCAGCAAGATCGAGTGGCGCAGAAATCACGGTGGCAGCATTGACGATGGGATCTTCACGAAATCGAGCTAAATAATTGGTCAGCATGTTCCCGCCTAACGAGACCCCCGCCGCGATGATTGGGCGATTGGGGCACAACCGCTTCACATGTTCAAGCGTTAACCGAGCATCGTCGGTTTCTCCTGAATGATAAGCTCGCGCCTGTAGATTCGGCCGCCCACTACAGCCACGAAAATGCATCAGTACCGCAATCCAACCTTGTTGTTGAAAGGCGGACATTAGTCCGTTGGCGTAGGGGCTTTCAAAGCTACCTTCCAAGTCGTGGAATAATACAAATACCGGTTTATTAGACGCGCTCACATGACGATAATCCATGCTCCATGCGAGATCGAGAAAGTGTCCATCGGGGGTAGCGATGGTTTCGCGGTAGGGAGAGAATAGCGGCTGACGACGGAAATAACGCGGTA
>JBQGON010000009.1:0-46635 GCA_052087065.1 Vibrio sp.
AATGGTTTTCATTTCTGAGCAATTGTTGTACATTATCTCTTGTAGGGTACAGAGGTAAGATGTTCTATCTTTCAGACCTTTTGTTTCACGTTATTGGATTAGGCTGATTCAGCCGCCCCAGTCAGTTTTTGACTGGGGCGTTTTTTATTGTGCTCAACCCTTTCTGTGCCTGCCTTCCACTTTTCTATTCTGTTGTTTTCTTGGTGATGCATCGGGCGTCGATTTCAGTATTTCTGTCGAATTTTTTATGATTCAGTCCGTACAACGTTGAAAACTGCGTTTGAATGAATTTGACAGTTTTGTAATAAAGCTTCATTTTCAGCCCTAAAATGGCGCATCATGATACAAAAACGTGCAGGTATGTGTTGTCGTCATATTAAAGCAATAGGTTATGAAAGGCGTCAGCGTTTTCTATGCACCATTAATGTGCGCAGGATTGAGATATAAAAAAACCTTACTGAAACAGTAAGGTTTTCTCTTTGGGATTGAGCGCAGTAATTGCGTTATTCTTGCGTATCGTCTAACTCGGCGTCAATCGGTGTTTGGGCATTAGCCGCGTACCATTCGTCGAGACGCTGTCTTAAAATATCCACGCCTTGCCCACTGGTAGAAGAAAACGCCGCGACATACACTTCTCCGCCCATGGTTTCGATATCTTTACGTACCATCAACTCTTGCGCTTTACGGGCACCACTTTTTAGTTTATCTGCTTTCGTGAGTAGCACTTGTACTGGAATATGGCAATCAATGGCCCAGCCAACTAATTGGCGATCAAGATCTTTCATCGGATGACGAATATCCATTAAAACCACTAAGCCTTTGAGGTTCTCACGTTTTTGTAAGTACTCGCCTAATGATTTCTGCCATTTTTTCTTCATTTCCAGAGGGACTTGCGCGAAACCATATCCGGGTAAGTCGACGATGTGACATCCGTCAGTCACTTTGAAGAGGTTAATAAGCTGTGTTCGACCGGGAGTTTTACTGGTTTTAGCCAAACTTTTTTGATTGGTTAAACGGTTGAGGGAGCTTGATTTGCCTGCATTAGAGCGACCCGCAAACGCAATTTCAACACCGACATCATCAGGTAAATGGCGAATATCTGGGGCACTGGTGACGAATTGTGTGTTCTGATAATGAATTTTTGCGTTCACTCTAGTTACTCCATCTTTACGGATTCAAGGTATTGGTCATAGCGCTGATCATGTTCTGTGCTACCGACAGAACGCGTGATTATACCATGAGTGTTTTCAATAAAAACGAATAACTCACTTTGGTCTGCTATTTTACCGCCATAGCCCTAGTGTAAAGCACGTATCTTAAGGTCGACGATGGTGACACAATGAACCAAAAAAGTGATGCGGTTGGCTCGCGTCTTTCCTGTAATCCAGAGGAATTTAATGGGAATTTGGTTGTAAAGTCTCCACTCTGAGGTGGATTTCTGGTATGTTGCGCATCCTATTCAAGGAGTCCATATTATGCATTTATGTCCTTTGTGTCATTGTAAGGAAACCACGGCATATTTTACCGATAACGTGCGTGAGTATTTACAGTGCCCACAATGTTGCTTGGTGTTTGTTCATCCAGAGCAGCGGTTGGACGCCAAGCAAGAAAAAGCATTCTATGATTTGCATGAAAATGATCCACAAGATTTGGGGTATCGACAGTTTTTATCGCGCGTCAGTACGCCGCTCCTTGATAGGTTGAGCCCCCAGTCACAGGGGTTAGATTTTGGATGTGGGCCGGGTCCCACGCTATCCATCATGCTAGAAGAAGCAGGACACAAGGTTGCGTTATACGACATCTTTTTCCATCCTGATAAAGCGTCGTTGCAACATACTTATGATTTTATGACTGCCACCGAAGTGATTGAGCATTTACACAATCCTCATCAGGTGTGGCAGCAATGGTTGAATTTGGTTAAGCCAAATGGCTGGATTGGTCTTATGACCAAGATGGTAAAAAATGTGGAAGCATTTGCTGGATGGCACTATAAAAACGATCTGACCCATGTGGTGTTTTTTAGTCGCGAAACCTTTCAGTTTTTGGCTGAGCGGGATAAGCTCGAACTTGAATTTATTGGAAATGATGTAATTCTACTGAGGAAGGCCCAGTAATGAGTCGCTCAAAAAAATCCAGAAAACCTGGAGCTAATAGCAGTGCGGAAATTATTGTTACTCGTAACCGTAGTGAAGCGGACCAAGAAGGTCGCCTGCGCAAAAGATTGAAAAAACGTAAAGGCTTGAAAACCGGTCAGCGCCATTCAGCAGCTCAAGAAGAGCAAATGAAAAAAAATGCGCAAAATCGTGATTCTCGCCTTGGCAGTAAGAAAAAAATTCCATTGATCGTGGAAGCACCTAAGAAGCAAAGTAAACAGGAACGTCGAGTGTCAGCAGCACAAGAGTTAGAGATGCTGGAAAACGATGCGCAGCTGGCTGTACTGATGACGCGCCTAGAAAATGGTGAGAAGTTAGGTGTTGGTTTACAAAAATATGTCGATGAAAAGCTGGATCGTATTGAAATTTTAATGGATCAGTTAGGTCTGTTTGATGATGAAGACGACGATGCTGACGTGGAAGATACCCCTGCAGCACCCACAGTATCATCGAAAAAAGCATCCAAACCGAAGTCTGACGACGATCTATTGAGTCAATTTCAAGATATCGACGTCGACAGTTACAAATAAGGTCGGGCTATGAATATTACCCTGTTAGCAGTGATTGGTGGAGTGATTATAGTGGGGCTTGCCGCCTATGCGGGATATCTTTTATTCCAGCTTAAGCAGCAAAAAGAGCTTCAAGCCCATCATCGTGCGATTGCGCTGGAAAAACGCAATGCCAATATCTTTGAAAGCGTAAATGTCCTATGTATGACTGGCATTCAAGGGCAATGTGATTTGTCTGAGATAAGCATTCGAGTCTACTGCATTATGGATTATTTACAGGGTGACGAGCGAGTAGAAAACTTTGATACAGAGTACCCAGCGATTGCTGAACTTTATCATGTCGTGAAAGACATGGCGCGTGGAGAAGCTCGCCAAGAGCTACCTAAGCGTGACCGAATGCAGCAGAATCTGGCGCGTATGAAAGCTGAGTCTCGCTTGAATGATGCGATTGTCGAAGAGTTGAAGGTGTTAAAAGAGCGCATAGCTCCTCTGAATAATCAAATCTCTATTCAAATGGTATAAATCCTACGGCGAGTTAGGGTTAGTGATCGAGCTAACAAAACCGAACATTTCGCCACCTTTTGTTCAAATTGCCACACGTCAATGTCTTGTCGTGTGGCAAACTATTCATTCTGTGTTTCATAGTGGAAATTGCCTTCATGTCATCGTCATTTGTACCGAGTCAGCAAGTGGTTTGGGATCAGGATCTTCTCAATAAGTATAATTATTCTGGTCCGCGCTATACCTCATATCCTACCGCCTTAGAGTTCCATGAAGCTTTCACTAGTGCGGAGCTTGATATGGCATGTACGGACTATCCACATCGCCCTCTCTCTTTGTATATTCACATCCCGTTTTGCCATAAGCTGTGCTACTACTGTGGGTGTAATAAAATAGTCACGCGTCATACGGAAAAAGCCGATGATTACCTTGACGTATTAGATCAAGAGATTCGCCAACGCGCCGCGCTGCTACAAAATAGAACGGTAACGCAACTGCATTTTGGTGGTGGTACCCCGACCTTTTTGACCAAAGAACAAATTTCTCGTGTGATGGCGGTTGTCCATGAAGAGTTTCACTTTTCAGAAGATGCTGAAATCAGTATTGAGATCGACCCTCGAGAAATTGAGCTCGATATTCTTGATCATTTAAGAGCTGAAGGTTTTAACCGCATCAGTATTGGTGTACAAGATTTTAATAAAGACGTGCAGGTAAAAATTAACCGTGAGCAAGATGAATCTTTCATTGTTGCAATGGTAGAGCGAGCAGCCCAGTTGGGTTTCCGCTCAACTAACCTTGATCTTGTTTATGGATTACCGTTGCAAACAGCGGATAGCTTTATGGATACATTAAAGCGTGTGGTTGAGGTGCACCCTGGGCGCCTATCTGTGTTTAACTATGCGCATATGCCGCGCTTATTCCCCGCGCAGCGTAAAATCCATGATGAGGATTTACCTCAGCCAGAAGAAAAAATGAAGATTCTGCAAAATACCATCGAGTATTTGACGCAAGCTGGCTATCAGTTTATCGGCATGGATCACTTTGCCTTGCCAGAGGATGAACTTGCGGTGGCGCAACGTGAAGGACGCCTTCATCGTAATTTCCAAGGCTATACCACTCAAGGTGAGTGCGATTTAGTCGGTTTTGGTGTCTCGGCTATTTCCATGATTGGGAATACGTATTCACAAAATCAAAAAGAACTGAAAAAGTACTACCATCAAATGGATCAACTACGTCATGCCTTATGGAAAGGGGTATCACTGGATGACGATGACTTAATACGCCGTGAAGTCATTAAACTGCTCATGTGTAACTTCAAATTGGATAAGCATGCGATTGAGTCTGAATTTGTGATTAATTTTAATCAGTACTTCCAGCAAGATCTCGAACTATTACAAACCTTTATCGATGATGGATTAGTGGTCGCTGATGAGCGTTATCTTGATGTTACGCCCAAAGGGCGCTTATTGATTCGTAATATTTGTATGTGCTTTGATAGTTATCTCCGTAAACAAGCGCGACAACAGCAGTTTTCTCGAGTTATTTAGAATAAAAAAACCAGCTTGATAAGCTGGTTTTTTTATTGGTGTGACAGTTTTGTTTACGGCAGTAGTGAGAGTGCTTTACGACTGACATCTTGGGCTGCTTGGGTTTTATTTTGTTGTGATAACACTTCGGATAAGCGTGAATAATCGCTAATGCTCGTGCGTATCGACAGCGCTTTTTCTAGGTGATGCTGGGCTTCAGACCAATGATGCTGGTATTCATACACTTTAGCGAGCGCACTATGAGCTTCGGCATTATTGTCGTTTTTAGCGAGGATACGTAACAACAAATTCTTGGCATCATGGCGTTGTGCTTCTGGTACTTCTGCTATTAATAGATAGAGCTCAGCCGAGGGCGCCTTTTTCATAACACGAATGATAAAGGGCAGGGCTTCTTTGCCTTGACTGACACTCAGTAAATGCTTCGCTACTGCTGCAGTGATCACTGGGTTTTTCTGTTCTTGGCGTTTTAGTGTTTCCCAATGCTCAATGAGATCATGGCTATTGTTGCGTCTTGCAATTTCTTCTAACGCGCCCAGATGAGCCATTTGCAATAACTCAGTTTCTTCTGCCTCAGTGAGGTGGTTAAAACGAGTCAGTCGCGGCAAAATCTCTATCAGCGGTTGCCACATATGCAAAATGATGTAACAGCGTTTGAGTAAATTGAGTAATATCGGATTATTGGGCGCGTCTGGTTGCAGACTTTGTAAGGTTTTTAAGCCACGCGTTATTTCACCATCATTCACTTGTTGTTTGGCACGCGTCAACTCTACGGCGAGTCTGGCGTGGTTTTGCTCACTGGCAAGCGACAAGTAGTGGTCGCGTTTTTTTGTATTGCCTAGGTTATCCGCAGCTTCTGACGCCATCAGATAGCACAGTAATGGGTTATCGTGATGTTTCGCCCAGCGGCTCACTTTTTTCTCGGCCTGTTTAAAGTCGCCTTCGATTAACTTAATAATCCCTTCATTGGTGAGGCGTCGCGAGCGACGAATCTTACGAATGGTGAACCAATTAAACGTTCTAAAAGTGGTACTAAGGATTTTTTTAAGGACAAACTCACACACGAAGACGGCTAAAAATAGGCCAACGACCAAGATAACTAAGGTCGTGACACTCATCTCAATGGTTTTATTTGCAATCGATATCAGCACATAACCTTGCTGACCGGAATATTCTGAGCCGATAAAAAGCCCAATCCCGAGAATAATAAATAGCAAAATCGCTCGTATCATTACTTATCCTCCACAGTTAATGAGGAGACTTGGCGACGAAGACGTTCATGAATGAGTGCAGATAGTTTCTCTTGCGATTCTAATTTGACAGGGTAGTCGACCTTAACCTTTTTGCCCGCTAAGTTCGTTAAGGTGCTGCGAAAGCTCTGAACCGTGTTATCACTGTCACTAAAGAAGCGTCCCGCCCAATCACTGGCGGTGTTTAACGTGTCCGCATAGATAGTGGGCTGATGGTTATACACTGCCCGGATCGCCGTTTCGATTTTCGCTTTCATGTTCTCTCTGAGATAAAAATCTTGTTTCGGAGAGAGTAAGGGGACGACATTGCCATCGCGCGTTCGGAAAGTAATAAAGTGACCGGCAAAGTCTTTTAATGACGTCCACAGGTTGGTCTGCCAATCATTGATATCTGTGGATACGGTTTCTGTTTGTGTTGCTTGAGCTTTCGGGATAATGGCGTTCGCGAGAGGCAATGAATCGACTTTATGCTCAAGGCTGCTAAGGCGTAATACCAAGCCATCTTGATCGATGTGTGGAATCGCCTTGAGCGCCGTAATATCATTCGCCATGGCTTGTCTTAACGACGTTAGGCTAGGGTCATTGAGCGCGGCGATGCGCTCGTCAGCACTTTCCACCAAAGCAACTGCAGTGCTTGGATCATGCTCGAGATACAGCTTACGCCCGGCCAGTTTGACAAAATAATCGGCTTCAGCAAGGAGCCAGTCATTAGTCCGTCGTCCTTTTAATTTCGCGATAGCCATTTGCAAACTGTCCAAGCTTTCGCTTTGCTGTTTTAACGCAGTATCGAGATTATCTTGCAAATGTTTGGCTTGCTGATCAAAGTGCTGCTGGGCATTCTCTAGGGCGCTATTAGTCGCTTGTTGATTGCTTTGCAGAGATTTTTGTAGCTGATTAATTTGGCGTTGATACTGCTGATTTTTATGGTAGCTGTAGGCCCCCAAGCTACCACCGACGACTAGCGATATGATAATCGCGAGCGCACCTAAACGAGAACCTTTTGGGGCTGCAGGCTTCGGTGACCGTGGTTGATGAGAGTTCTGCGTATTTTTATTGGTATCCGCTTGGTTTGAGTCTGTCGCGGTTGTTGATGAATTTTGGTTACTTGTCATTGCTAAAGTCCTGTTGGTTAGGGCTGAGTGCGGCCACTAAATCTGCGTTATGTGCACTGCCGCTGACAATAATCTGTGTAAATCCGAGAGCTTCGGCATAATGAGCAATGCGGTCACTGGGCACGACTAACGTTTGCTGTATTGGCCAGTTTGTCGCGCTATCTTTAAAAAAGTCCATGAAAATCATGAGTTGTTGCTTACTCGTAATGACAATGGTGTTGATGCCCATTGTTTGCCACTGTTTCAAGCACTGTTGAACGGGCGTTGGTCGTGCGATGCGCTGATACACTTCTTTATAACTGACTTTCGCACCCTTGGCGACTAGCGTGTCATAAATGACATCTCGGCCCCCGTTGCCTCGCAAAATGATAATGTGTTGACCGTTGATATCCGCCATTTCAGGAAGCGCGACCAAGTGCTCACTATCGCTTATCTGTGGAAAGTGTACTGGTTGTCCGCACGCTTTGCTTAAACATTGTGCGGTTTTTTGACCGATGGCAAAATATCGACAGTATTGAGGCCATGATGCCCCTTGCTCTGCGAGTATCTCACTGGTAAAACTCACCGCATACTGGCTAACCGCAATAATAATATCGCTATGCGCGAGCGCGTGACTTAACCCTACTTGTTCACGGCCCGGTTTAATATCAATCAGTGGGTGATGATGGGCTTCAATCCCACGCTCTCTGAGCTGCTGGCAGAGTTGTTCACCAGAGTCTAAGGGACGTGTGACTAAAACCCGTTTCATTATTCGTGCTCTTGGTACAGCTTAGTGAGAATGGTACCTGCGCCTTCAGCTAACAACTGTTCAGCCAGTTGTTTACCCATTTGCTCGGCATCGGAGCGGTGGCCAGTAATTTCACCACGAATAATTTGTGAACCGTCGGGCTCGCCGACTAGCGCACGTAGCCATAACGTATCATCTTGTTGTAATTGTGAATAGCTGCCAATGGGCACTTGGCACCCGCCTTGTAATGTATTGTTCATGGCTCGCTCACACAACACGCGATCCGCGGTGTCGGCGTGATTCAGGGGCGCTAATAAGTCACGCAGATAGTTGTCATCGAGTCGGCATTCAATACCGACAGCCCCTTGCCCGACCGCTGGTAATGATTGCTCGGGCGCGATATAGCTGCGAATGCGTGATTCCAATTCCAAGCGTTTTAGTCCTGCGGCCGCAAGAATGATGGCATCATATTGGCCGTCATCCAGTTTCCCTAAGCGCGTTCCTACATTACCACGCAGCTCTTTGATTATGATGTCTGGACGCGACGCTTTTAATTGGCATTGACGACGTAAACTACAGGTTCCGACCACCGCGCCGTGAGGCAGAGCATCGATATCAGGGTAGGTATTAGAGACAAACGCATCACGAGGATCGGCACGTTCACAAATGGTGACTAAGCCTAATCCGTCAGGAAAGTCTACTGGAACGTCTTTCATCGAGTGGACGGCTAAGTCCGCGCGTCCTTCCAACATTGCCGTTTCTAACTCTTTTACAAATAAGCCTTTCCCGCCCACTTTCGCAAGCGGACTATCCAAGATGACATCACCACGTGTCACCATAGTGAGCAGTTCGACTTCTAAACCAGGATGAGCGGCTTCTAAAGCCTCTTTGACATAATGGGCTTGCCATAATGCAAGAGGGCTTTTGCGTGTCGCAATACGAATCGGACGTGTTTGGTTCATGACTTATCCAGCAAAAAAATTGAAATATACTCTCATCCTATCATTTCCCACGATAGAATCTCACTATTGATTGTTTATGCAGGCGTTGCGAAATATAAATTTCTTGGTATAAACAAAATAGTGTGACTTGTATCTCGTTAAGATTATGCACTATGCTTATCACACTATGGTGGAATACCATGTAATATTGAGATCAAAAATTCGACATCAAAGCACTACAACTTTGGTATAACTTTATGCACCATAGCTTTACCATGATTGATTAAAGTGTTAAATTGATCACGTTTTATTGGTGTGTTTGTTCACTCTGTGAGCAACGCAAACCTATTGGATGCAGCAGTCAGGATATTAACTTGCGTTCTTATATCGTCACTTTGATTAAACGAGCAGATAAACTTAATCAGCAGCGAACGGAGCGTGCTCTGGGTCTGATGAGTACGCAGGGCCAGCGTGTGTTTCACGCGATCCCTGTGTTATTGCACTATAATCATGCACAGTTACCTGGCTATATTGATGATCATGTTCCCTATGGTATTCACTATTTCCAATTAAATGATACCCAATCCCAATTTGTCGATGATTTACATTTAACATCCACACACACCCTTTCTGAACCGTCTTCCCCACAAATTTTGGCCATGTATACCATGGGCAGCACCTCTTCTATTGGGCAGAGTACGTCGAGCGATCTCGATATATGGGTGTGTGTTGAGCACACGATGTCGTGTGAGCACAGACAAAGCTTATTAAATAAGTGTTTCATGATTACGGAGTGGGCAAAAAGCTTAGGGGTAGAAGCTAACTTCTTTATTATGGATGAAGAACGGTTTAGGCATAACCGCTCTGAAGCGATGACGGGAGAAAACTGTGGGTCTTCTCAGCATCTGCTGTTATTGGATGAATTCTATCGCTCCGCTGTTTGTTTGGCTGGCAAGCGCTTGTTATGGCAGATCGTTCCTCCTGAAATGGAAGAGTGCTATGACGATTATGTTCATGAGCTGACTACACAGAACTTTATTCAGCTCGATGAGTGGATTGATTTTGGACAGTTAAACGGCATCCCTGCTGCCGAATATTTCGGTGCCAACTTGTGGCAACTGTATAAAAGTATCGATTCGCCTTATAAGTCAGTATTAAAAGCGATTTTACTGGAAGCCTATTCTTGGGAATACCCGCATACACAGTTATTGAGTGTTGATACGAAACGCCGTTTTTTTACCGATGAGCCTGATCTCTACGGGATGGATGCGTATTACTTAATGCTGGAAAAAGTGACTCGCTATTTAACGCGTATCGGTGACGTTAGCCGATTAGAGTTAGTACGTCGCTGTTTCTACCTGAAAACCCATGAAAAACTCTCGCGTGAGCCTGGCGATGGTTCCGTGGCGTGGCGGCGCAAAGCGCTTGAAGAGTTAACTCAAGGTTGGCAATGGTCGTTGCCGTTGATTGAACACCTCGATGCTCGTCGCCATTGGAAAGTGGAAGAAGTCAAAGTGATGCACAATGCGTTATTAGATGCGTTGATGCAAAGCTACCGTAATTTAATTCACTTTGCTCGTCGCAATGATATTACGTCAGCGATCAGTCCTCAGGATATTTCCATCCTAGCGCGTAAGCTCTATGGTGCGTTTGAGGTGTTACCGGGCAAAGTAACCTTGCTTAATCCCCAAATTTCCCCCGATTTACACGAATCTGATTTGTCATTTGTCGAAGTGGCGCAAGGTACAGTGAATTCCGCTGGTTGGTATTTGTATAAGCGACCCTTAGTCCCTGCGCGTATGGTGGGGCAGAAGCCCCTCGACCATAATGAATACTTAAGTAAACTGGTTGCATGGGCTTTCTTTAACGGCCTGATCACTGAGTCGACCCGTTTACATTCAAGGGTGCAAGCGGGCAACTTAGATATTGATAAGTTGTATCAAATGGTGAGTGATTTACGTAATACGTTTTCACTGCATAAGCACCGTCCAACCATGTCAGCATTGGCGAGCCCTTGCGAGATTAGTCAGTTGGCGATGTTTATCAACTTTGAAAAAGATCCCACCTCAGCATTACGGGGTAAATCGCTGAAAGTGGATTTAAAAAATATCGATATTTTAAGTTTTGGTGCAGAACACATCAGCTTAATTGGCAGTGTCGATTTGGTGTATCGAAATTCTTGGCAAGAAGTGCGGACGTTGCATTTTGAAGGCGAGAAAGCGATGATTGATGCCTTGAAAACTGTATTGGGCAAAATGCACCAAGATGCGCTGCCGCCAGAGTCTGTGGATGTATTTTGTTACAGCAAGAACTTTCGTGGTGTGATGCGCAATATCGTTTATCAATTGCTCGCCGAATGTATCGATATGCGTTTGCGCCCGATGGAAAAAGAAAAACGCCGTCGCTTTAAAGCATTACGGATTGGTCATCAAATGTACGGATTGTTTTTTGAACGCCGCGGTGTCTCCGTACAAAAATTGGAAAACTCGGTTGATTTCTATCGGAGTATTTCCAGTAACAAAGTGAGTGGCACCCCGCTGCTCATGTTAGACAAAGATGACTATTATGAATTACCGACAGTTGTTGATGGCTTTGCGAGTGAAGGCTTAGTACAGTTTTTCTTTGAAGATAAATGCGAAGGGTTCAATATCTACGTGTTAGATGAAGTGAATCGAGTGGAAGTGTATCACCAGTACAGCGGCGAGAAAGATGAAATGATCGCAGCGGTGAATGGTTTTTATACCTCGGCTTACGATGAAAATAATATTGCCGCTAAATTTATTAATTTCAACTTACCTCAGTATTATCAAATTGTGCGACCTGAAGAGGGTGGGGATTATGTGGTGCCTTATCGTAATGATGCCATTCCTTATTCTCGGCCTAATAAAGCCGTAAGTGTCTAAAGAAAGAGCATGCCATTGGCATGCTCTTTTACGTTTAATCCCAGTCGATCGTCTCGTTTGCATGTTTTTCGCATTCTGCTTTGACCATGCGAGTAAATTCTCCACCGGTTTTCGTACAAATCCACTGTTCGTTGTCATAGCGGAAATGATACCCACCAGAACGTGAAGCAAGCCAAAGCTCTTTCATTGGTTCTTGGCGATTAATAATCACTTGGCTGCGGTCTTCAAACTCAAGCGTCATCACATTACCAGACGTCTCATAGTCGATATCGGCACCCGAGTTATCGATCATTTCTTCAATGACTTGCAGCTGAACATCAGCGAGTTCATGAAATTCTGTATCATTCATCTCGGTCTATCCTATTGCTTTTCTTGACTGTGGTGCGATTATAGGGGGCATTGAATAAATAATCACGAAAAGCAAAATGAAAAAATGGATCACAGCGTTATTTTTACTCTCTGTCATGACTCTAAATGGGTGCGGGCAAACGGGGCCACTTTATATGCCTGACGACTCATCGTCACAGCAGAGTACAGAAAGTCAGTAAATTCAACTATATGAGATAAAGGATACGAACTTGGATTACTTCAATTATCAGGACGATGGTCAACTCTGGGCGGAAGACATTCCTCTGAGCCAATTAGCTGAGTTATATGGCACACCGCTTTATGTCTATTCTCGTGCGACGTTAGAGCGTCACTGGCATGCCTTTGATAAATCAGTGGGTGATCATCCGCATTTAGTCTGCTATGCCGTTAAAGCAAACTCGAATATTGGTGTACTGAACGTACTAGCGCGTCTCGGTTCAGGGTTCGATATTGTGTCGGGCGGTGAATTAGAGCGTGTCATTGCCGCAGGCGGTGAACCAGCAAAAATCGTGTTTTCAGGGGTGGGTAAAACCGCTGCAGAGATGAAACGTGCCCTCGAGCTGAAGATTAAATGCTTTAATGTTGAATCTGAGCCTGAGCTGGAGCGTTTGAATAAAGTGGCCGGAGAGTTGGGCGTTAAAGCGCCAATTTCTCTACGCATTAATCCAGACGTTGATGCCCAAACCCATCCTTATATCTCAACTGGCTTACGTGATAATAAATTTGGCATTGCGTTTGAGAGAGCCCCCGAGGTGTATAAGCTGGCGCAGAGTATGGAGCATCTGGATATCTGTGGTATCGATTGTCATATCGGTTCACAGCTGACCGCGATTGAACCCTTCATTGATGCAACGGACCGTTTATTGACCTTGATTGATGATTTACGCCAACAAGGTGTAACCATCCATCACTTAGATGTCGGTGGTGGACTGGGCGTGGTTTATCGAGATGAGTTACCGCCTGAGCCTTCGGAATACGCGACCGCATTATTGTCGCGTCTTTCGGAGCATCCAGATTTGGAACTGATTTTTGAGCCGGGTAGAGCGATTGCCGCCAATGCAGGGGTTTTACTGACTCAAGTTGAATTTCTCAAACATACTGAATATAAGAACTTTGCCATTATTGATGCGGCAATGAATGATCTGATCCGTCCTGTGCTCTATGAAGCATGGCAAGATATTATTCCGGTATTACCTCGTCAAGGAGAAGCAAAACCCTATGATTTGGTCGGGCCAATTTGTGAAACGGGTGACTTTCTCGGTAAAGATCGTGCATTAGTCCTCCAATCTGGAGATCTGCTTGCGGTACGCTCGGCTGGTGCGTATGGTTTCGTCATGGCATCGAATTACAACACACGCGCACGCGCTGCTGAGGTAATTGTCGATGGTGACAAGTCACACCTTGTTCGTCAACGTGAAGAATTAAGCAGTTTGTGGGCACTAGAAAGTGTCTTGCCGGAGTAGATAACGCATTATGCATTTTCATTTTTCTAAAATGCACGGATTGGGTAACGATTTCATGGTCGTGGATTGTGTTACCCAAAACGTCTTTTTTTCACCGGATTTGACGCGTCGTTTAGCGAATCGTCATACTGGTGTGGGGTTTGATCAATTATTGATAGTTGAAGCCCCTTATGATCCAGAAACGGATTTCCATTATCGTATATTCAATGCCGATGGCAGCGAAGTTGAACAGTGTGGTAACGGTGCACGATGCTTTGCCCGCTTTGTACGCATGAAGGGATTGACCAATAAATATCACATCAATGTCAGCACCAAAAAAGGCAAAATGGTGTTGAATGTTGAAAATGATGACCAGATTACCGTGAATATGGGAATTCCTGCGTTTGAACCGGCGAAAGTGCCGTTTCGAGCGAAACAAGCAGAAAAAACCTACATTATGCGTGTCGCAGAGCAAACGTTATTTTGTGGTGTGGTCAGCATGGGAAATCCGCATGTGGTTACTGTGGTCGATGATGTCGATACTGCGCCAGTCGAGCTTCTCGGGCCAGAGTTAGAATCGCACGAGCGCTTCCCTGAACGTGTTAATGCTGGCTTTATGCAAATAGTGAATCGCAATGAAATTCGCTTACGGGTGTATGAGCGCGGCGCCGGAGAGACGCAAGCTTGTGGTAGTGGTGCTTGTGCCGCAGTGGCGGTTGGCATTGCACAAGGTGTGTTAGATGAAAGCGTCACGGTTCATTTGCCCGGAGGGGATTTAATGATTAGTTGGCAAGGCGAAGGAAAGCCCCTATTTATGACTGGGCCTGCTGTGCATGTCTATGATGGTCAATTATCTTGTTAATGAGGAATGGTTTTGTCACACCCTGAAGCGGATGCGCTGACTGCACAAATTGTTGAAGAGTATTTGCTCGAACACCCTGATTTTTTCCAACATCGCCCCGAATTAGTTGAGCGGCTAGCCTTACCCCATCAAGACATGGGGGCGGTGTCACTGGTTCATGTGCAACTGGCACGTCAGCGTCAGCGTATTGAAGAATTAGAAGAGGAAATTACGGCATTTATGTCGTTAGCCGCTTCCAATGATAAAACCTTCCATGAGTTTATGGATTTGGAATCGAGCTTGCTGCATTGTTCTACTATGGAGCAGGTGGCCGATGCCTTAGACGCGAAGGCGCAGGTGTTAGGATTAACCGCCTACTTACGATTATCTTGCGCTCCTTGCCGACAATATCAATATGATAAAGACGCTTGGCAACGCTTTACGACCAATTACTTGAATGGGCAGGATGCGTATCTGGGGCGCTTGCGCCAGGTAGAACGTCATCAGTTATTCGGTGAACATGCCCACTTACCTGAGCTAGGCTCGTATGTTGTGTTACCCTTAGGTAAAGGACGTTCATTGGGTTTTCTCGCATTTTCGAGTGATGATGGCGGCCATTTTCAACCAAGCATGGATACGTTGTTTTTACGTCACCTAGCTTTGGTTCTGGCACATTTAATTGATACTTTACCTTGGCAAACGATCGATGAAAGCAGACGCAGTCACTCCGCTACCTAACGCATTACAGCAGCCCTTAACGCGTTTTTACGAGTATTTACGCAGTGAAAAAGGGTTGAGTTTATATACTCAGCGTAATTATAAGCAACAACTGGAAACCATGGCTCATCATTTACATGAGCTTGGCGTGAAAGCGTGGAATGATGTTGATGCCGGTTGGGTTCGGCAACTCGCGAGTAAAGGCATGCGTGAAGGGATGAAATCGAGCAGTTTAGCGACACGTTTATCCTCATTACGTAGCTTTTTCGATTTTTTGATTTTACGTGGTGAAATGAATGCAAATCCAGCGCGAGGCGTATCGGCACCACGCAAACAGCGCCCACTACCTAAAAACTTAGATGTCGATGAAGTGGCTCAATTACTAGAAGTCAATGAAGATGACCCGCTGTCGATTCGTGATCGCGCGATCATGGAACTTATGTATGGTGCGGGATTGCGCTTGGCTGAATTGGTCTCGATTAATGTGCGCGATGTGCATTTTCGCTCAGAAGAGATTCGCGTTATCGGGAAAGGTGATAAAGAACGCAAAGTCCCGTTCTCTGGCCAGTCAAGCATATGGGTCGCCAAATGGATGAAGTTACGTTCACAATTTGCCCAGCCCAATGAACCGGCGTTATTTGTGTCCAAATTAGGCACACGCATCTCCCATCGTAATGTACAAAAACGCATGTCGGAGTGGGGGCAAAAACAGTCGGTTGCGAGTCACATTAGTCCACATAAATTACGTCACTCATTTGCCACGCATATGCTCGAATCGAGCAATAACCTGCGTGCTGTGCAAGAATTACTGGGTCATGAAAATATCTCCACCACGCAAATCTATACGCATTTAGATTTTCAACATCTTGCTCAAGCGTATGATCAAGCTCACCCACGCGCCCACAAGAAACCCAAGGACTAATATGTTTTATCGTAATATGCCCGCTATCCAAGCCATGACGTTTGATTTAGACGATACGCTTTATGATAACTGGCCGGTGATTCAGCATTTAGATAGCGAAATCACCAAGTGGATGTATGAGCGCCATCCGGTAACGGCAACCAAGTCGCTCCAGTGGTGGGCTGATGTGAAACAAAAAGTGCTGATTGAGCAACCTATGCTACGCCATGATGTGTCGCAATGGCGATTACAGCAAATTGCTCAGGGGTTAGGGTTGCTGGGCTATGAGCCAGAACAGGCATTAACGGCGGCTCAAGCTGCGATGGAACAGGTGCACTATCTACGCAACTTAGTCACGGTACCGCAGGAAACACATCGCGTCCTTGCTCAATTAGCACAACACATTCCGCTGGTGGCGATTACTAATGGGAATGTGGATGCGGAAAAAATTGGGTTGAGCCAGTATTTCACCGCGGTTTTCCGCGCAGGCCCAGATGGACGCGCGAAACCCTATGGCGATCTCTTTGAGAAAGCCGCGGCCGTATTGCCGTGTGAGCGAGCACATATTCTACATGTCGGTGACCACCCAGTGACGGATGTTTTCGGTGCGAAGCAACATGGTTTTCAAGCATGTTGGTTTAATGACCGGTTTGATAATGCGAAACAATGTCAACGGTTAACGGTATTGCCGGATATGGAAATACAGACATTGGCGCCATTGCTGACCTTGATTGGTGATGGAGTCTGATGTAACGATACGCGAGTACTGTTCTGAGCGGTTTGTCTCATTGATTACTCGCGTTGTTCTACCGCGCTAGCGCATGGCCGCTTTTATCGGCGTGATAAACCGCCATAAACTCGGCTAAGAAATGTGTTAATTGTGCCGCTATCTCTGGTTCACCCATCTGTTCGAGCAACACGCTCGCCACTTCAAGCGTGCATAAATGACCCGCTTGTTGATTACGTCGCAATTGATATTGTGAATGCATCCCCTGTGTTGGCAGTGTCACGAATGGAAGCTCGCTGAGCCATGGGCTTTTTCCCACGATCTTCTGTGCTTCCTGCCACGTTGCATCAATAATAATAAAGTGAAGCGCTTGTTGAGGATGGCTGAGTGAACGGCTTACCTCAGAGAGCGTGATGCTGTCTGATGCTGGATACACAACAACCGATTGGGTGTTGGGATCGCGAATGCGTTGTAACAGTTGTGGGTCGACATTTTTTCTCTGCCAAGTATAAGCGTCACTGTGCGGTAAAGCATAACGTAACCACCGCCCTGTATTGGTGGAGCGGTTAAGTTCATTCTCGTGCATCAATAATGTTAAACGTAACTGGCTATCGGCACTGTATGGAATACGATCACAGAGACACTGGTGTTGTAATTGGCATTTTGGGCAAGGCTTAGCCATTACAAGTGTATTCCTTGTTGTCTAGGGGATTCGCCGCCAGCAAACAACATGATGGCCTGTTGGGGTTGCGAGCTCTTCTCATCCGAGAGCGTGTAATGTCCGTTGGTGAACTCCCACTTGTGGGGTTTGCCGTTGAGTTGCTGAGTCATTACCATATCTTTCCAGCCAGAGGTCGACGTATTAGGTAGATAGACGGGAATGCTGGTTTTCACCTGACTATTAAACTGCCACTCGCCATCCACGTTTTTAAATACCAATAATGAGCCATTTTTGTGAGGCTGCCAGTCCATATAAACTAAGAGTTCTGACTGTTCATCGCCATTGAGATCATAAGTGAGCCAACGATAATGGTGGTTGCCAGTGGTGAGTTTATGCTCAGCTAAATAGCGCCGCAGCGCCTGATCGACTTTCTCATCATATTCAGAGGAAGCGATGAGAGAGGTGGGTTTGTTATCTCGATTCGGCTCTTCTAAACCCACCGAGTCATGATAATCTTTATATAAAACCAAACCGCCATTGGCAATCGGGTAAACCGTGTCGCCGACTTTCTCTTTTTTCGCAGTAAAGGTTTCATGTTTGGCATTGAAGATGCGCTGCGTGACCAAGTATTGTTGGTTATGGCGGGTCATGACCACTTGAACTTGATGATGCCCGAGTGATTGCCAATAGCCTGTTTCTACAACATCGGGCTGATCGCCTTCGTAGCTGTAGCGTGTAACAGCCGTATGATCGCGACTTAATTGCATGCTTACCGTAAACCCTTGATTGGTTTTGGAGGCGGCATAATACACTCCCGCCCATTTGAGAGAGCTATCGGTATTGCCCAGTATCGCGCAGCCAGCGTAGGACTGTTGGTGATGGTCAAGCGTTGCATGCCAGCCATAGAGAGCATGTGATGATTTATCATGACAATAGCGTGCACTGAGCGTTAATGCTCCCTGATCGAATTGATACTGGCGGCTGTGCTCTGAAAGTTCGCCTTGGCTAACTGGCAGTTGAGAGGAAGAACCTTTAGCAGGTGTAAATACCAGACCATCTTGGTTAAACGTGGCCGACCATGGCTTCGGTGTGTTGCCAAAGGCGCGGGTCGGTAAAGGGTAGTGATGGCATTGATATTGTGGTTTACCGCTAAGTACATTGATATGCGTGACAATAAAGCGTCCAGCATAGTCACCATTATCACCGCTCTGGCTGGGTGGTTCGACATAGCCAGTGAGTTCGCCATAGCGTGCATCATAGGGAGAATTGCTCACGGATTTGGCTTGTTTGATAAGCGATTTTGGCAGTGCGAGCTGAAACTGTTGTTGGCTATCACAGGGGGTTATTGTCTGTGAGTTTGGACCGATAACCACACTACCACGCATCATAAACGACTGTGGTTTGATCGACTCAGGATGATTTAAATCGGCAAGCGGCGTTGGTGTGGGTGATGATGTCGAGGAGCAAGCGGCTAAAGCGAGACTACTCAATACAATGACTGGGTTTTGTAATGTCTTCATGGTATATCTTCCTCGTTACAACACGAATCATGGATACCATTATGGCATATTGGCTATTTAAAACAGAACCGGATACCTTCTCTATTGACACTCTGCGGACACAAAAGATCGCGTGCTGGGAAGGAGTTCGCAATTATCAAGCACGAAACATGTTGCGTGATGAGGTTCAGGTTGGCGACGACGTCTTTATTTATCATTCTTCTTGTAAGCAGGTAGGGATTGCTGGCGTTGCGAAAGTTGTTAGGGCGGCTTACCCAGACTCTTTCTCTTGGGATCTTTCAAGTGATTATTATGACAGTCGCTCATCACCAGAGAACCCACGATGGTTTATGGTGGACGTTGAATTTTGTCGTAAGTTCACGCAGGTAATTGCTTTGTCGGATCTTAAAGCTCATCCTGACTTACAGGCGATGCCCTTGGTAAAACGAGGTAATCGTTTATCGATCATGCCTGTTATGGAAGGTGAATGGCAGGCGATTATGCAAATGGCGTGAAAGATTGCCTATGAGTATTATCCAGTAAGAGCCTGAGTGTCACCCTTACTGGATAGCTATTATTTCAGCAGATGATCGTTTAGATAATGTGCCACTGCATCATCGGCATGGCTACCAATGCGCTCGATGGCCGGAATCGCCTCAAGAACTTGGGGATGAGCCGTTCCCATGAGCAAGCCTTTGCCTGCCATCGTTAACATTTCCACATCATTCATGCCATCACCAAATGCAAGGCAATCTTGTAGGTCCAATCCCAGTGATTGCGAAACGATTTTAATCGCATTGCCTTTTGAGACATTTGGCCCCATGACTTCAAGACACCATGGTGAAGAGAAACAAACCGTCACTTGGGCCCCAAATGTTTCGTTTAAGCGTTGCTCGAAACGACGTAAATGATCATGATTTTGCGTTAAATCGGTAAAGAACACTTTGGCGACGTTATCCTGCGGTGCGGCATTGGCATCGAAAGTTTCAAAGGAAAATCCAGATTCATTATGGAAGTTCGCGAGAGCATCTTTGTCTTTATTTAAATGCCAAGTTTGATCGCGATAAATATGCACATGGATGTTATGTTCATTTTTTAGCATATCGACAATCGGTTGCACTAAATGCTCGGGGACATTTTGACTGCTCATTAACGTGCTATCGGGCTTATGTACGCGTGCCCCGTTTGAGGTAATCATGTATGCAGGAATGCCCACTGTTTCTCGAATGCCCGCGACGTCAACGTGATGGCGACCAGTCGCAAAGATAAAAATGTAACCGCGGTCATGCAGCTTTTTCAAAGTACGTTTCGTGGCTTCACTGATTTTATGATCGGGGGCGAGTAGTGTGCCATCTAGATCAGAGGCGACAATTTTATAAGGCAAAGACGATGGTTCGGCGGTCATAAACCCTCTTAATAGTAAGTGTCATGTGGACAGGTTAGAAATATTATTCTTGAGTGTACTGCAAAGTCATCGAGAAAAAGAGGGTAAAGCGGGGAAGAAATGTTTTCCCCCTTGCCTTGATATCGAGCTGTGGATTATTTGATAGCAGAAAAATGCTGCAAAATTTGTGTAATCGTCGGGTTGCGATATTCATCGGCTTCAAATAAGAGTTCATGGTAGGCATTCGGTATCATGGATAACTGCGCATTGTGATTGGTTTTCGCGAGTTTTTTTATAAACCGTTGCTGAGCGTTATTATCGACAATGGCATCTCGCTCGGCTTGCACCAGAAGCATTGGTATTTTAATTTGCCGAGTGAGTTGAATGCACTGCTTCGCGGCCATTAGCCCTTGCCATACCCAACGGGTGCTGGCACCACCTAATTTTAATTCTGGTTCTTGCTCATAAAGGTCTCTAAACCATTGGTAGCGAATTTCACTATGTGATAACGGGTTATCTAAAAATGGTTTGGTGGTGTAGTCATTATGTCCAGGGGCATAGCGAGGTTGGGGCGATAAGGATGTCAATAAATAGGTCAACGGAATGGCAATCGCTTTGAGCTGCCATGGGAGGTTAACACCAAACATCGGGGCAGTGAGTGCTACGGCATCGAAGGGGTGCTGAGGATGCATTTGTAGATAACGAGTTGCGATCGCGCCACCCATTGAGTGTCCCAATAAAAAGCATTGATCATACTTTTTAAGATTGAAGGTGGAGAGTAGCGCATGCAGATCGCTGACATAATCGTTAAACTCACCGACATATCCCATCTGTACGTTGTCTATTAAACGTTGAGAGCGACCTTGTCCTCGGTGATCAAACGAGTAAATATCATACCCCTGTTGATACAAATCGAAGAAAAGTTCTTGGTACTTCCATGCAGATTCAATACGCCCATTGACCAGCACAATCGCTTTGGTGTGAGCAGGCGAGGTTAATTGACACCAATAGATACGTGTTTTATCGAAGGAGCGGTAAATACCTTCCTCGCGCTGGGACCATAACTGAGCGATCTCTTTGGTCATCCGCTCTGAAAACTCATTTTCTTGAGTTAAGCTATATGGGTTGTCTGCTCGTATTGTCATAACGAATGCGTTTACCTTATCGAGAGTACTAGTGAAAAGCGTTGGTAGATGACTATAGTATCCGATTTTTGTTGGATCTGCTGATAAGGTACCTATTTTTTGATGAAACTGACAGTGGAGGTTGTGGGAAAATTAACTCGGAAATATCATTGATGTGTGCAATGGGGAATCGCTGAGGGCCCATGATCGTTCACGCAGAGTGAATAGGATGCATGACAAGAAAAATACCCACCCCCTGTTACGGGGATGGATATGAGGGGAGAATTATTGGAGCCAAGCGTTCAGCATCCAAATTAATTTTTCTTGCTCACGAATGTAATCACTCATTTGTGCAGCCGTCCCTTCGTCACCGGTTTCTGACGCTAATGCTAAAACACTACGTTGTTGGGAAATCAGAGTACTAAACCCATCAACTAAGCCGCGCATTGTGCTGTGTCCATCGGTGGCATTGGTGTGCTCTTGGATATCACTTTCTGCCAAGTAGCTGGTAAAGCTGTGTAGCGGTTGCTCGCCTAATGTAAGAATACGTTCGGCAACCTCATCTAATTTGGTTTGTAAGTCAGTATAGATTTCTTCAAATTTAGCGTGTAATTCAAAGAATTCCTTACCTTTAATATTCCAGTGATATCCACGAGTGTTCATGTAAAAAACGTGATAGTTCGCAAGTAGTTTATTTAAAGAACCAGCAAGCTGTTGGCTTTGTTCTGTATTTAGACCGATTAAATTCGTTGTCATATGCTCACCTCTATTTGAAGTTCATGAACGTCTTGTTAGTAGTAATACTAGCGAGATGAGCGTAAATATAGAAATTGAGATTATGTATTAATCTAATAGGAGCAGCCTATCGCTTGATAGTTGACCGACGATTGACTGTTGGTTCACAACTCATCGACAGATCGACTTATAGTAGAGGGAATAACAAACGAGGAGGAATTATGGAAGAAAAAAAGCGCGTCGAGTTTTTTGATGTCTTACGATGTGTCGCCGCTATTGCTGTTATCGCCATTCATACATTAGCACCGTATCGTGATCTTTATGGCGTCATTCCCGATAGTGAATGGTTAACCGCCGTGACATTAAATGGTGTGACACGTTGGGCTGTCCCTGTTTTCATCTTAATTTCTGGGGCGCTTCTGCTAAGTGACACTCGGCCGTTTAACGCAGAGTATTATATTAAGCGGCGTTTAGGGAAAGTGGTGTTGCCATTTTTGGCATGGTCAGTGTTCTATATTTTCTTGTCTGGGTTGAGTGCACAAGGCTTTAATAGCGACGTTGCCGCCACCACGGCAGAAAATAGTTGGCATCATGGAACTTATTATCATTTAGGCTTCTTCTACTACTTTATCCCTCTCTATTTTGTTATTCCATTATTCCAATGGGTAAAACGCCATGCAAGCGATGGTATTTGGGTAGCCTATGTCGGTGTTTGGTTGATCACCACCACGTTATATTTATCTCATATTAACGGTATCTGGAGCTCGCAATATTGGCTTTACACAGGATACTTGCCTTTAGGTTATCTATTGTATAAACGCTTACCTATTACGTCTTTTACCGTCATGATTGCTGTTATTTTAGGCGTTACCTCGTTGTATTTTACCGTACACTCTGTGGTCGAGCTGAGCGTTATGAAAGGCCATTACTCGGTTGGGCGCTGGTTGTCTTACAAAACCATCAATGTGGTGCTTGCGGCAAGTATGATCTTTATTTTAGGTCGTGCTATCACGCCTCATTTGCCGGAAACATTGATGAAAGGTATCCGGGTTATGAGTAAATACAGTCTTGGTATTTATCTGCTTCATCCCATCTTTTTATGGCCAATGAAAGCATTTGGCTGGCATCAAGGTCACCCTGGTTGGGTGATTCCATTGTGGATTCTTCTCAGTGGGGCGGGGGCATTAACATTGAGTTGGTTGCTTTCTCGTTATAAAGCGACGCAATGGCTTGTTCCTTAAAAGGTGGTTTCAACTCAGTCAGGTTGTGTGCTTGCTCACAACCTGAGCTGACAATGTTTGCCTACAATTATAAACTCAGTGAATCTTTAGCTCATCGTTAAAGTATGAGCGTTGTTATAGATTTAGTGGGTGGGAGGGGCGATGTCAGACATTGAAAAAGTAGTAAAATGTACACGCAAGCTAGAAACATTATTGAGAGAGCAGTATCACGCGGAAGGTAAAGGTTTACATCAATTAGTTAGCAGTTGCCAGCAACGTTTACCTCACCATATTGTTGGTAAGCTTCGTTTTATTGCGACGGTGAGAAATAAAATCGTGCATGATGATCACTATCGATTAGATGATCGCGCAGAGTTTCTCTCCGCCTTTAAACAATGTCAGCGCGAACTGACACCAAGAAGTGGTCGTTTTGTCTGGCGTTTAGCTGTGTCATTAATGATGTTGATGACGCTAGCGGCGATCGCTGTCTATTATGCGCACTGGGATTTACTCGATAAGCATTTCTTTTCTCGTTAGTTACTTAGCCTTCAATAAAAAAGCCGCTCTTTAGAGCGGCTTTTTTATTGAAGGCGATATCAGTACATCATGGGCAGCGTCATTAAACCAACAATCACTGCAATCATTACCAATCCTTGCTTTTGAGATGAAGACATTATGACACTACTCCTTAATTTATGTTCAAACTATGTTAAATAGAATAACATTAATTTATGTGTGTGATCAATAATTATAAGATGGAATGCTTATAAATACCCATAAAGTATAGTTATTATGAGTGTCATCGGCGATTAAACATGTTTTTTGTCGATTTTTTATGTGATTTAATTTGATTTATATCGTTAAATTTATTTATAACCAATTGAATAATAAGTATTTTACTTATGGTTACTTATTAATCTCTTGTTTTTGTGTCTAATTTTATCTCATAGCATCCGGTATTGTAATTTTTGTGTAAAAACTATAGTTTTTGTCTGAATTGTAAGGTTTAAGAATACTTGATGATGCAGAGGATAATGATTTTTATAGAATAACTAAGTAGTAACATCTTATAGTGTTGAATGGTTTTTTATAATAAAAAGAAAACGGTTGCGTGAGATTTTTATTTTTAAATCATTGTTTTTAAAAGATTATATTTTAAATTTCTATAATGTTATCAGTGTTTCTTAGGGTTTTTATCGATTTATTAGGCTATGATTTTGTAAAAATATAAGCTTTATGTGGTTTTATACGCTATATCGTACTATTTACTATGTTTCATCATATGGAAAATAAGAGGTCGCGATCGCACTACTGACATCGAATTTTTTCTGATATTTTCTGGACTTACGCGTTGGCATCTCTACACTGGCTACATGTACGTAAAGAGGCAATGTGAACATGTGGAGCTGGATTTCTGTCGCTTTATCTGGGTATATCAGCATTTATTCGTATAGAAATAATGATATAAAACAGGCGATTATATTTAAGTTAATGAGTTTGGGGCTGTTATATTCCATTCTGTTTTCTGTCGTGCCATTTTCAACCGAGCCTGCTACGTGGGTCCTCATAAGTTTGCTCGCGGCGATGTTTGCTGATGGGCTGTATTATTTTAAATCGTGTATCAAAGTGAGCTTTATTGCTTTTTTATGTTCACAAATTTTGTTGAGTAAAGCCTTTTGGTGTCAGTTGTCCGGTAGCATTGTATGGTGGATGCCTGCTTTGTTGATTGCATCAGCGGTTGTCGCCTTTTTCTTGTTATTACCCCAGCTTGATAATCTGATTTTCCCAGTGGCTTTAATGGGCTTAGTGTTAATTCAAATGACGTGGGCGGCCGGCGAAGTCTGGTTAACGTCAGGCAATATGGCATCTTTGGTGGGATTTTTAGGCGGCATCACGTTTATTCTATCTTGGGTTATCCAAGCTATTCATGACTTTAAGCATCCGATTAAAGGTGGACAATACCTAGTTTCCGGAACGTATTTATTGGCGCAAAGTTTTGTCGTTATGGCGGTCATGCCATGAGCCTCTGATAGTCAATGACTTGCTAATCGAATTATCATTGATAGGTTGCTATACTCGCGCCTGTCATAGATGGAACAGAAGGTATTATGGAAATTTTTTCAGCGGCAACCATGTTATTTTTAATCATGGATCCACTTGGTAATTTGCCCGTCGTATTGTCGATTTTAAAACATTTTGATAAACGCAGACGACGTATCATTTTGATTCGTGAGCTTATTGCAGCACTGATTATACTATTATTATTTTTATACGCAGGTAAGTCAGTATTGGGCTTTTTGCATGTTCAGCCTGAAACGTTAAGCATCTCAGGTGGCGTGATTCTATTTATCATTGCAATTAAAATGATTTTCCCAAGTGCTGGCAGTATCACCGGTTTAGCCGTTGGTGAAGAGCCCTTTATTGTGCCAGTCGCCATCCCTATGATAGCCGGACCGTCAGTGATCGCGGCGTTATTATTATTGTCGACCCAATATCCGCATCAAATGACCGACCTTTCCATTTCTGTCTTTCTTGCTTGGTTAGGGACGGCTGGGGTGCTAATGTTCTATGGATTTTTCCATAGGCTATTAGGTGAGCGCGGACTTAAGGCTGTGGAACGTTTGATGGGATTGTTACTTGTGATGGTATCGACCCAAATGTTCCTGGATGGCTTAAAGAGCTATATGGCCAGCTAATACTTTAAAAATTGAATTGTCATAAAAACAGCGCCAGTTTTAGAACTGGCGCTTTTTTATTGCATATGTTTACGGCGAATATCTAACAATGCAAAGATTCCGAAAATGAGTATGGACCATTTCTCCCAACGACTCATTGTGATTTTGTCACCAAAGGCACCAATAAATATCAGCGTTTGTAAACCATGCATCATAAATAAGAACACCGTCATGATATATAGGGCAATGGCTGCGTGCCCTGGAAATGGGTGGACAATATTAATCAACAAAGTCAGCCAGACCAAGCCGATGGCCGCTTTAGCAATATAGATTAATGCTTTCATAGTGCGTTCCTTTCAAATAAACGGTAGCTGACTTGCCCAGCATGTTTTTCTTTAAGTAGTTGCCAGTGATTTGGCATAGACGGCAGTGCTAGCTCTTTCTCGGTCTCAATATAGATAAGCGCATTGGGTGTTAACCAATGATTGGTCTCTAATCGCGTGATCACATCTTCGATTAAGCCTTGTCGAAATGGTGGATCAATAAAGACGATATCATAAGCTTGTCCCGGTTTATCAAGATAAGACAGGCTATCGGTATTATGTACGACAATACTCTCGGCTTTCAGGGCAGCGACATTGCTTGTGAGCTGCTGGAAAACTTGCCTATTCATTTCTAGCATAGTCACATGTGTGGCTTGTCGCGAGGCGGCTTCAAACCCTAATCCGCCAGAACCTGCAAAGACATCTAAACAGCGTGATTGGGGAATATCTTGAGCAATCCAATTGAATAGTGTTTCCTTTACGCGATCGGTGGTCGGGCGTAAGCCTTGTGCGTCATGCACAGGTAGTTTTCTGCCTCGCCATAAGCCACTGATAATTCTTACTTGTCCAAGTGAATTAGTGTTTGTTGCCGGTTTTTTATGAGGACGTCTTGCCATAGATTTTTTGACCGCTCATTAAGTGTTACTATATTGAACCCACCAGTTTATCGGCTGGATTAGGGCGTATAAATTAAAAATATGACAAATTGTACCAAGTGATCGTAAAACTTTTCACTGCTTTGTCATTTTTTCTTTTCTTTCAGGGGATAATTCTCTGAGAAAAGAGTCATAGTTAGTTAAGCAAATCTAGGATATTCCCTGATGACAGAAAAAAAGAAACGTGGCTTGCTGTCATGGCTCGGTTTTGGTGATGATGAAACGAGTCAGACAAATCATGAAAAAGACACAGAGAATCAAGCGGCAACGGAAGTGAGCCTTGACTCTCCAGCAACAGAAATAACAACAGAAACAGAAATAAACACAAATATAGAAACGGCCGACGATAGCGATGATAAAGCGCAGGTGCTTGAGCCAGTTGCTGAGTCTATCCAAGAACAAGAAAAGCCAACCGAAAGCTTTTTTACGCGTCTAAAGCGTAGCTTGAGCCGAACCAAAGCCAATATTGGTTCAGGATTTTTTGGTCTCTTCAAAGGTAAAAAAATCGACGAAGAGTTATTTGAAGAGCTAGAAGAGCAATTACTGATTGCTGATGTCGGCATGGATACCACCACCAAAATCATCAATAGTTTGACCGAGAAAGCAACTCGTCAGCAGCTAAAAGATGGTGAAGCGCTTTATGAGCTTCTCAAAGAAGAAATGCGTGAGATTTTGGCAACGGTAGAGCAGCCCCTACAAGTCGACACCAACAAGGCCCCTTATGTTATTTTGATGGTTGGGGTGAACGGTGTGGGTAAAACCACCACGATTGGTAAACTGGCGAAACAATTCCAGCAAGATGGCAAAAGTGTCATGCTGGCTGCCGGCGATACATTTAGAGCGGCCGCCGTAGAGCAGCTGCAAGTCTGGGGTCAACGGAACAATGTTCCAGTGGTCGCGCAACATACTGGTGCGGACAGTGCATCGGTTATCTATGACGCGATTGAAGCGGCGAAAGCCCGCGGTGTCGATGTCGTGATTGCTGATACTGCCGGGCGTTTACAAAATAAAGCCAATTTGATGGAAGAGTTACGCAAAATTGTTCGAGTCATGAAGAAAATCGATGAGGCTGCTCCTCATGAAATTATGTTGACTCTGGATGCGGGCACTGGACAGAATGCCATCAGCCAAGCGAAATTATTCACTGAAGCTGCACCGCTTACCGGAATCACGTTAACGAAATTAGACGGCACAGCGAAAGGTGGCGTTATTTTCTCTTTGGCTGATCAATTTAAAATTCCGATTCGTTATATTGGTGTTGGTGAAGGCATAGATGATCTACGCCCATTCGAGACTCAACAATTTATTGATGCGCTGTTCAGTCGTGATGACTAATTACGGTAAGTAGCATGTGGGTTTAAGGCTTAGAAAGGAATAATGTGTGATTAAATTTCAACAAGTAAGCAAGGCGTATCGAGGTGGACGGCAAGCCTTGCAAAAAGTCGACTTTCATTTGCGAAGAGGTGAGATGGCCTTTTTAGGCGGCCATTCTGGTGCAGGTAAAAGTACGCTATTGAAATTAATATGTGCGATAGAGCGTCCTACTGACGGCAGGTTGAGCTTTAACGACCATGACATCACACGTATTCCCAATAAAGATATTCCTTTTCTACGCCGTAATATCGGCATTGTGTTTCAAGATCATCGTCTGCTGATGGATCGTACGATCTATGAAAACGTCGCCTTGCCGATGAGAATTGAATCGGCGAGCGAATCTGAAATCAAACGCCGTGTTTCGGCGGCGCTTGATAAAACCGGATTACTCGATAAAGCTCGCTGTTTTCCGACTCAATTATCGGGTGGCGAACAACAGCGCGTCGGGATTGCGCGCGCGGTAGTCAATCGCCCAACCTTGTTATTAGCCGATGAACCGACTGGTAACTTAGATCCGGAACTGTCGAATCGGATTTTACGTCTGTTTGAAGAGTTTAATCGTGCTGGTGTCACTATCCTGCTCGCAACGCATGATATAAACTTAGTGAATTCTCGCCCTCAGTATCGTCATTTTGAATTAAATCAGGGTTTTTTAAGTGAGGTTCAAGGTTATGGCCAATAAACTCATGAAAAATAAAAAAGCACCCAAATCAAATCCTGGTAAGCGGTTAAAAACGGATCGCTATTTCACGGTTCAATGGAAGCAGGCGAAAGCCTCTTTTCGTCAATTATGGCAACGCCCTCTCGGGAATATCATGACCCTTGCGGTTATTTCGATGGCTTTAACATTACCCAGCTGCTTTTATTTAGTCAGTAAAAACCTTTCCGCGGTCGCGACACAAATGTCTGATTCGTCGCAGGTTAGTGTTTATATGGATGAAGGGGTATCGGAAGCTCGCGTGATGTTGCTGAAAGATGAAATTGAGCAACGTGATGACGTCTCAGCGGTAAAATATATTTCTCCACAGCAAGGTATTGACGATCTCAGTGCAAATGCTGGCTTTGAGCAAGCAATAAGCTTACTGGACTCCTCGGTACTTCCTGCTGTTCTCGTCATTACACCAACAACCGATCAAAAGCAGGCAGTGAAGTCACTCGCGTCAGCGGTGCAAAAGCAAAGTGGCGTCGCAGATGTGCGTCTGGATGAAGACTGGCTCTCGAAATTGGACGCGATTCGCAGTCTTGCCAGCATTTTAGTCATGAGTTTATCTATCTTGATGTTGGTTTCGGTGTTTTTAATTGTCGGCAATACGCTACGCTTTAACGTGCAAGCCAATAAAGATGAAATTCAAACAATGAAACTGATTGGTGCCACGGATGGTTTCATTTTGCGTCCTTATCTATATTCGGGAATGTGGTTTGGTATCATTGGTGCCATCGTGGCATGGGTGATGACGATGGGGATTACTTTACTATTGAGTCATGCGGTCACCCAACTGGCTGATTTATACGATAGTCATTTCTCCATTTTAGGACTTGGACTGGAAGATTCTTTGCTGCTTATTATGTTAGGTACTCTGATTGGCTGCATTGCGGCGAAGGTCTCGGCTAGCCGTCATTTGAAAGAGATTGAACCGATATAATGTTACGATTGTGCAAAAACTAAGACTTTCACTCATTGATGACTTGTTTGTTGTCATTGAGTGAGGGTAGAATTTTATTAGACTTGAAAACTGTTCATGTTCGGTTCAGTATATAAAAGATACACTAACTCTAGTTTATAGAACGATGAGGAATTGAATGACTAAACAAGCGTACCCAATGGCTTTAGTAACGCAAGATAGCTTAGATAGCTATATCCGTTCTGTGAATAGCTATCCGATGTTAACTGCGGAGGAAGAGCATTCGCTGGCTGAAAGGTTACACTATGATGGTGAGATCGAAGCGGCGAAAGGCTTGATTCTATCCCATTTGCGTTTTGTTGTTCATGTCGCAAGAGGCTACTCAGGCTACGGACTACCAATGGCTGACTTGGTGCAAGAAGGCAATATTGGTTTGATGAAAGCCGTAAAGCGCTTCAATCCAGAAGTGGGTGTCAGATTGGTTTCCTTCGCGGTACATTGGATCAAAGCTGAGATCCATGAATATGTGCTGCGTAATTGGCGAATCGTTAAGATTGCGACAACCAAAGCACAACGTAAATTATTCTTTAATCTACGTAAGTCTAAAAAACGTTTAGGTTGGTTTAATAACGGTGAAGTTGAAACCGTGGCACGTGAACTGGGGGTTGAGCCTTCAGAAGTCCGTGAAATGGAATCTCGACTTGCGGCGCAAGATCCTACGTTTGAAATGTCGTCAGACGATGATGAGAATGCGTCATTCTCAGCACCAGCGTTGTACCTTGAAGATAAGCACTCTGATCTCGCCGATAATGTCGAAGCGCAGAATTGGGAAGAACATACGACTCAGCGTCTCGTGTCTGCCCTGTCGACGCTTGATGATCGTAGCCAAAACATTGTGCGTTCTCGTTGGTTAGATGATCAAAAAATGACGTTGCAAGAACTCGCGGATAACTATCAAGTGTCTGCTGAGCGCATTCGCCAGCTTGAAAAGAATGCGATGAAGAAATTAAAAGAAGCGGTGGGTGATATTTAATTCCCGCTAGTCTTCACTGTGAAAAATGGAAAAGCTGAGATCAAATGATCTCAGCTTTTTTTATGTGCGATCTAAAATGTGATCTCAAAAAACAGTCTTTCCTGTGGATAAGTCTGTGACAAGTTTATTGACTTCTTGTCATCAGATCGCATAAATAAAGGGCTTAGCGCGGTTTTATTTTTGGGGATATGTTTATTCTTACTCACAGAAAAATAAGGATCATCACTACATATTGTGGATCGAAGATCGTTTGAGTACCTTATCAACGCAATCCACAGACTTATCCACATTTTTAAGGGATCATGATCCTTTTTGATAACCTTACATTGTCCGTGTACTTGTGAGGAACTGAATAGGTTATAATGTGCACTTAAAATACGAGTCATAAAACAAGTGAGACACCTTATGGAGCAATTCCAACATATCGATGTCGTCAGCGCTCAAGATCTGATTGAAAATAGAGCCGCTAAGATCGTGGATATTCGCGACCCACGATCATTTAAAGAATCACATGCCACGTCGGCCTATCATTTGACCAATGATACTATGATCGACTTTATGAATGAGGTCGACTTTGACGAGCCAGTACTGGTGATTTGCTATCATGGCAATAGTAGTCAGGGAGCGGCTCAATACCTGATTAATCAGGGGTTCGATGAAGTGTATAGTGTCGATGGTGGTTTTGAAGCATGGCAACGGGCGAACCTTCCTACAGAAACTAGATAGAGCGAAGTAAATCCTATGATCAAACTGGTAACTCTCAATAATCCTCGTATGGCACAAGCCTATATTGATTATATGGCGACTCACAATGTCACTATTCAGCTATTTCCTGAGGGAGAGGGACAGTTTTCATTATGGCTGGCTAATGAATCACAGCAAGATTTGGCTTTTGCTGAACTCGATGCGTTCTTGCACGAGCCCAACAACCCCAAATATCTTGCGGCATCTTGGTCGGTCAACAATACTCAGCAGCCTAATTTGCAGTATGCCTCGCCTAAGTTAATGACCATGATTAAAGAGCGTGCTGGGCCCATTACCTTAGGTATGATGGCAATTTGCGCAGTGATCTTTTTATTGCAACAATTTGGGTTAGAACGGCAAATCTTTGAGGCGTTACACTTTCCTTCGACCCAGCAGCAACATTGGCAATTATGGCGTTGGATAACGCATGCTTTATTGCATTTTTCCATATTACACATTGTATTTAATTTATTGTGGTGGTGGGAGTTTGGTGGTCATATTGAGAAGCGTCTTGGTGGCGTCACCTTACTGAAAATCTTCGTGATTTCAGCGGCATTATCTGGGGCTGGTCAATACTGGGTTGGTGGAGCGAACTTTGGTGGGTTATCTGGGGTGGTATACGCGCTATTAGGCTACCAATGGATGATCTCTCACTATTTACCCAGTACTGGCGTCCGGATTGAAAAACCGATTATTGTGTTTATGTTATTTTGGTTAGTGCTCGGTTATTTTCAACCGTTTTTGGCCATTGCTAATACGGCGCACTTAGTGGGCTTGATCGCTGGTGTTGGGTTGGGTTTGAGTGATGTCTGGCGTTGGCGACAAGCATCGTAAGGCCCAAATTGCGGTTTTGGACCTTCACTCTATCGCGTGTTATTAATACATATATTTGGTGAAAAGCAAGTCCACGATCACTTTACGGCCGGTTTCTGGCAGTAACATATTATTGATTTTTTCGACTAAATTTTTACGGATGTCCTCTCGTCCAGAAAGCGATTTTATTTTATCTTCGTTTTCTGCTCCGAGCAGTTCAATGATCGTGTCACGAATTAAGGGCTGATGACGTTCGACAATAGGCAGGTCTGCATCGCTCGCGACCATCACATCGACCCTCACTTGGATATAGCCGAGCTTTTTACCTTTGGTATAAAAGTTGGTGGTGATATCAGGTTGCAGAGTAAAATAGGCGAGCTTATGAGCCACCGACTCTTTCGTCTCTTCTGCAAGCACAGAATAAGACATGAATAGACTCAGAACAATGATCCATTGGGTTATAACACGTTTTAGCATAGTGATATCTTTTCTTTAGTGGTTTCCGATATTCGAAAGGCGATGCGCTTGATACAATCAAACATTCTATCCCAAAATGATAAATAAAGACGTGGCATTTCTATCATTACTTATCGCGTCACTCAGAATATTAGTATGAATAAGTCAACTTCGCTCTATCTATCTGGTTTATGTAAAATGCACTGGCAATCGTCCGGTCAATTTAGCTACCCGAGCACCGCCTCGAGTGCTTGGTTGCAAGAGGTGGGGTCACTATCTCAACGTTTAGCCCAGTCGTGTCATCAACTTAAAGTGAAAGTAATAAATAATCAACCAGTTGCACCTGATTGTTTTATGCCGATTGAGTATCAAGGGTTACCTTGTGAAGCGTTTTGGGTGAGAGATGTGATGCTTTATGGTGATGAGCAGCCTTGGGTTGTCGCTCGCACACTGATGCCGCTGTCGATGATAGACAATGCCTCTTTTAATCTTGCGCAGCTAGGAGATAAGCCTCTTGGGCTCACCGTGTTTGACTCATCGCACGCGAGACGTGATCAGCTTGAAGCGGCTTATTGCCCAGAACCTCACACCGGATTACTGGCACGCCGTTCGAGACTATGGAGTGGTGAACACGCGATGTTGGTGTCAGAAATTTTTCTACCTGAATCCCCGATTTATAAGTAAAGGAGAGAGACTGAATGTCTTTTAAAAAACTGCAAGCCTTCTGGTTTTTGACTCGAATGAACCGACCTATTGGCTCTCTTCTTTTGTTGTGGCCCACGTTATGGGCATTAATTATGGCGGCGGAAGGCATTCCAGATTGGAACGTTACATTGGTGTTTGTGCTCGGTGTATTTTTGATGCGCTCGGCCGGTTGTGTGATTAATGACTTTGCGGATCGAAAAGTTGATGGTTTCGTGAAACGCACCCGTCAACGACCATTACCTTCTGGAGAGGTCTCATCTAAAGAGGCGATTGCTCTCTTTGTTATTCTAGGACTGATCGCTTTCGCGTTGGTCTTAACCATGAATGAACTCACGATTCGCTTGTCATTCTTCGGTATGGCGTTGGCTTTCATTTATCCATTTATGAAGCGTTTTACTCACTTACCTCAGTTATTTTTGGGGTTAGCATTCAGTTGGTCGATTCCGATGGCGTGGGCGGCGCAAGCCGGTGAAATATCGCCGATGGCGTGGTGTTTGTTTATCGTCAATGTTGCTTGGACCATTGCCTACGATACCCAATACGCCATGGTTGATCGCGATGATGACTTGGTTATCGGTATCAAATCGACGGCGATCTTATTCGGTCGTTTCGATAAGTTGATCATTGGTTTATTGCAGTTACTGTCATTGGCACTGTTAATTGCTATCGGATGTTTTGAGCAACTCGGCGTGAGCTTTTATTGGGGATTGTTAGTTGCTGGTGGATTGTTTGTATATCAGCAGCACTTAATTCGTCATCGTGAACGAGATCCGTGTTTTACTGCTTTTCTTAATAACAACTATGTTGGCGGCGCTATCGCTCTGGGGTTTTTGGTCGCTTATTGGTAGCGCACATTACCCTATAAGACATAATAAAAGAGGCCCGAATACGGGCCTCTTTTGGATCTTACTGCGCCACTTGAACGGCTAGGTGAGCGATGCTTGCGCATCGCGATACAAGCTCTCTTGAATCGTTAAGCGAACTTCAGGAGTAATCATCATATTGAGCTGTTCGGTAAAGGCTTGGCATTGCTCTAATTGTCGTTCGCCATGTTCATCGATAAAGCGCTGCTGTTTTAACGTGACAAACAAGGCACTAAATACGCCCTTATCGAAGAATTCGGGAGCATTAATACCATGTAAGCGACCAAGACGCTGGGCGATAGCTTGACTCTGTTTTTCGAGCTCAGACTTATTCAGTTCTGAATGCATGACGAGCAAGTTCATGGCAATCGCGTAGCGCTGTAAGGTCTCGGCAATAATTCGGCCAAGGCGCATGGTACGTTGCGCGTTATTTTGCTTCATCGTTACAATATCATTTTCTATCACAATCAGTTGTTGCTGCTCAAATTCCGTTAAGTAGCGTTCAATTAACTCAGGAATCTCAGCTAGCTCATGGGTAATAAACAGCTCTTGTTTTAAAAATGGATAGATCGTTTCCGCGTGTTTCACGATGGTCAATTTATGAATACTTTGATGGCGCACGACGATTTGTGCGATCAACGATGGCATCGCCAGTAAATGAATAATGTTGTTGCGATAGTAGGTCATCAAGATCGACTGCTGACGATCCAGTGAGATGATATCGCCCATTTTATCGTTCTCGATAACAAATTTATCTAAAGATTCCGCATGCTTTACTAATTCTTCGGCACTTTGGTCTGGCACCGTCATTGTGTCGGAGTAAGGCACGTTGGTTAACAATTTCAAATAACAATCGACTTGTTTAATCAAACTGCTACGCGAGAGTGCTCGCTGGCGAGAGGCTAACAAGGCCGTAGCACATAGCGTCATTGCGTTTGCCGCCGCTGCGCCATTGATATGCGTCATCATTTTGGTGGCCAATTCATTCACCACCGGTGTGAGCCATTGCGGTTTACTGTTGCCTAATGGATCAATATCTTGCGTCCAATCAGGCACTTTTTCATTCAGGAAATGATTCAGTGTGATGGGCTCACCGAAGTTAACATACCCTTGCCCGAAGTTACGTAACTTACGAATCGTACGCAGTACAAGACCCGCGTTTTCTTTTTCTTTACGATTGCCTTTGAGTTCTTTGGCGTATGAGTTGACTTCCATGACATGCTCATAGCCAATATAAACAGGAACCAGCGTCACGGGGCGATTAAGCCCGCGTAGCATTGCTTGAATAGTCATGGCGAGCATACCTGTTTTGGCCGGTAATAAACGGCCAGTGCGCGAGCGGCCACCCTCACTAAAGTATTCGACCGAATAGCCTTTAGCAAAGAGCTCGGCTAAGTATTCTCTAAATAATGTGGAGTAGAGTTTATTCCCCTTAAAACTACGGCGAATGAAAAAGGCCCCCCCTCGACGAAAGAGTGGTCCTGCTGGAAAGAAATTGAGATTAATCCCAGCCGCGATATGTGGAGGAACCATGCCTTCATGGAAAAGTACATAAGACAGCAATAGATAATCCATGTGGCTACGGTGACAGGGCACATAGACCACTTCATGGCCATCTTGCGCTAAACGACGCACCGTTGAAGCATTGCTGACATTCAAACCTTGATAAATGCGGTTCCATAACCAACCAAGGAGACGATCCCCTTTTTTCACAAATGAATAGGAAAAGTTGGCTGCAATCTCATCGAGAATTTTATGTGCTTCGTTACGCGCTTTTTCTTCGGAGATTTTTTTACTCTTCGCTTCATCTGCAATCGCTTTTTGAATGACAGGCGATGCCATTAAGCGTTCGAATAGCTGATAACGTCCTGGTAAGTTAGGGCCAGACGCCGCCAGTTTCTGGCGCGAGAAGTGAATACGAGCCACGCGGGCAAGTTTATGAGCGATGGTTTTATCGGTACCGTGTTGGTCTGCCATGTAGCGTAAGGACACCACAGGACTAAAGCGCACCAAACAGTCACGACCATGGGCAATCACCATTTTCGCTTTTTGGAGAGAAGAGTAGGCGCGTAAATACGGTTTACCTTTTCCTTCTTTACCAGGATTACGTCCCCATAAAACCGTAACGGGAATGACTTGTACATCCAGCTCTGAGTCGAGTTTATGTTGGTGTAACAGTTGTCCAAACAGTTCAACCGAAGCGGTCGGGATATCTGTATAGAGACGACGTTTGTTGGGACGAGAGGTATTATAAACATAGCGGTCAAAAGACTCGCCATTAATGACTATCGGTTCTAACGGATCGGGTAGGCCTGCATTGATCGCATAATGGCGCAGAGTGAGAAGATCAACGTTAGAGCGAAAGGGGAGCGCATAAACAATCGGTTTATTAAGGTTAATCGCTAAGTCATCGACAGGATTTGCAGGGATTGCGCTGCCCTTCACTAAGGGTTTAAGTGGTAGTTTCAGTAGCGAACGCGTGTAATGGTGTCTTGACGACATAAGAGCTCTAAGCCTCAGGGAAATAATGGTGTATTCAGACAAACTTTCTGGCCTTTCATGAGTGATGGCGTGAGTCTGTCTCAATGATCAGATAAATTTTGGTTAGTAAGAATAGCAGAGCTGGTCAAACCTGTTAAATCTTATTGTCGGATTTCCAGTCATAACCATGTGAATTATCACGTTATCGTTAGGTTAAAATCGAGAGCCTACCTCACGCCCACTGATATTGATAAAATAGCCGGATATTCACACGGTTGATTCTGCTGGCGCGATTTATGCCCATAAGGGCATATTTTGTCACCTGAATCGCATTATCTAAAAAATAAGCAAGTGGCTTTCCTTTTAAACAAATACTGGATATACTCACAGTCAACTGTATAAAAAGACAGGTGAATTATGAAGCCGTTAACGCCACGACAACAACAAGTATTTGAACTTATCAAAAGTAAAATTGATGAGACTGGAATGCCACCAACACGTGCAGAAATTGCCCGTGAACTTGGCTTTCGTTCTGCTAACGCCGCAGAAGAACACCTGAAAGCTTTAGCTCGTAAGCAAGTGATTCAAATTATTCCCGGTGCGTCACGAGGCATCCGTGTCATACCAGAAGTGGTGGACGAAGTCGCTGTGCCTGTCGATTTAGGGCTACCTTTAATTGGTCGTGTTGCGGCGGGTGAGCCTATCTTAGCGCAAGAGCATGTTGAATCTCACTACCATGTGGATCCTATGATGTTTCGTCCTAGTGCTGACTTTTTATTACGAGTCCAAGGCGAGAGTATGAAAAACATCGGTATCATGGATGGCGATCTGCTCGCGGTACACAAAACACAAGATGTCCGTAATGGACAGGTTGTCGTTGCTCGGGTTGAAGACGATGTCACGGTGAAGCGCCTCGAGCAAAATGGCTCTACTGTATTGTTACATGCTGAAAATGATGATTTTTCCCCGATCAAGGTCGATCTCAAATCCCAGCATATGAGCATTGAAGGCGTGGCAGTTGGTATCATTCGTAATACCGACTGGATGTAAATTTATGTGAGAGTTATTCTCATTTACTTGTTATATTGAGTGATATTCATTATCATCTAACTTGCGTACTTAATGTATTTGAGGAAGATGATAATGTGCTCACGTCTATCTGAACCGCAACAAGATTCCCAATCTATTCCTGCCCATTTGCTGCAACCATTGTGGTTTCGTAGCCGTGAAAGCTTGTCGGATAATGGCGTGATTTACGATCCGATAGCGGCTGATGTGTGTCAGCGTTGCCATCTTTCTATGGACTGTGGCCGAATCAATCTCGATCAGCAACAACTCCTCAATGCGACACTCACTCAACAATGTGATCAGCGTGTCCGACAATTTTTAGAACGTCACCCTGATGGATGGATTATTAATTTAGGCGCTGGCTTGGATACGCGCTTTTATCGGATTGATAATGGCCGTTGTCACTGGATTGAAGTGGACGTTTCTGAACACTTGTTATTACGCCAAAAACTCTTTCATCGCAGTGAGCGCTATCAGCACATGGCAGGCAGTGTCACCGATTTATCGTGGCTACAGAATTTACCCATGGTCGATAGCACACCCACCCTGATTTTATGTGAATATGCATTGTTGCAGTGTGATAATCATGCGGTCAGTCATGTGATTAAAACACTGGGTTTGCACTTCTCCGGAGCTTCCGCCTGTTTTGTTCTCGCAGGTGATAAAACGGCGAGCTCTCTAGGGAAGAAGCTCGGCTCTGCACCGTATGCGCATGGCTTTGCTGATTGCCAAACAGCGATGCTCAACTGTTTACCGTGGCTCAAAAAAATTGTCTTAGTCTCACCGCTCGATCATGTTTGTCCGCGCTGGAAGTGGTGGCAAAAAGTATTAGGGGCTTGGCAGCGTTATAAGTATCGCTTTACGCCAGTGATTGTCGCGATGCGTTGGTGAATTCCTTAATAGTTTCTTATTGGTAACTTAGTTACACTTTATCCCCTAAGGCATAGGGAGCGAAGTGTGAACTCAATTTATAAAACATTACTCAATGGATCGGTACATCGCCAAGTACTGTGGTTAGCCATACCCATGGTGCTATCTAATATTACCGTTCCTCTACTGGGGCTGGTGGATACCGCTGTAATTGGTCACCTTTCTCATGCATGGTATTTAGGCGGCGTTGCCTTAGGCAGTACCTTGATCAGCGTGTCGTTGTGGCTGCTGGGTTTTTTACGCATGTCGACCACAGGGCTCACCGCCCAAGCCGTTGGACGCAATAACGCAGCACAACAAGCACGCGTATTGCTCCAGGGACTCACCATGGCGATGTTATTAGCGCTTGGTTTTCTTGCTATTCATCAATGGATTCTTGATCTCGCGTTTCATTTCAGTGACGCCAGTGCACAAGTGAAACATTATGGTGCGCAATATTTTTCAATTCGGGTATTAAGTGCGCCGGCGGCTTTGGCAAACTATGTGTTACTCGGCTGGTTGCTGGGAACCCAAAATGCCAAAGCTCCGATGTGGATGGTGATCATTACCAATATCGTCAACGTCTCATTCGACGTATTGTTTGTCGTCGGGCTAGAGTGGAAAGTGGCCGGGGCGGCATGGGCATCGGTCATTGCCGATTATGTCAGCACTGTATTCGCCTTGCTATGTGTATGGCGCTACTGGGTCAAGCAGCAACTGCCATCACCATGGACTGCTTGGCAAGGCAGTGCTCAAGGGCTAGCACGCTTTATTAAATTGAATCGTGATATCTTTTTACGCTCCCTGTGTTTGCAGTTGGTTTTTAGTTTCATGACGTTCCAAGGCGCTGCGCTCGGCGATCGCACTGTTGCAGCTAACGCGATTTTGATGAGTTTTGTTATGTTCATTTCGTATGGCATGGATGGATTTGCTTATGCGATGGAAGCCATGGTAGGGAAAGCCATTGGTGAAGATAGTCGTCAACGCTTAAGAGATGCGATGGTCGGGACGGTTTTTTGGAGCTTATTGATTTGCGTTGGCTTTACTATCGTGTTTGGTTTGCTCGGGGATTCACTGCTTGGCTTAATGACCAACATTACGCAAGTTCGCGACAAAGCCGACGTTTATCTACCGTGGCTTATCGCGATGCCATTAGTTTCAATGTGGTGTTTTCTTTTAGATGGGGTCTTTATTGGTGCGACCAAAGGCACCGAAATGCGGAATAGTATGTTTATTGCCGCCGCCACATTTTTTGTCGTGTTATGGAGCACCCAACCATGGGGCAATCACGGGTTATGGATGGCGATGTTATGCTTTATGGCCATGCGGGGGGTAACTTTGGCGATTGTACTGATGCATCAGTGGCGAAACCAAGTGTTTTTCTCGCATGTCGATAACCATTAATGCGATGCACTGGTATTTTTCATAAAAAAATCCGCTGCTAGAACAGCGGATTTTTGATCTCACCAAGTGTTAATTCAGTCTAACTAGAATAAACGGTTCAATCCATTTAACGCGGCAACACGATAGGCTTCGGCCATGGTTGGATAGTTGAACGTGGTGTTGACAAAATATTCAATGGTATTAGCCGGTCCTGGCTGTTCCATAATCGCTTGTCCGATGTGAATAATTTCTGCCGCACGTTCTCCAAAGCAGTGAATACCAAGGATTTGTTTGGTTTCTCGGTGGAATAAAATTTTCAGGCTACCGACATTCATATTGGCGATCTGCGCACGCGCAAGATGTTGAAATGATGAACGTCCAACTTCATAAGGCACTTTGGCCGCTGTCAATTCTTGCTCTGTTTTACCCACCGAACTGATTTCTGGAATGGTATAAATTCCTGTCGGAATTTCTTCGATCAGCTTGAAGGTCGCTTGCCCATGAATGATGGCTTGCGCGACAAAACGACCTTGATCGTAGGCGGCACTGGCCAGACTAGGGTAGCCAATGACATCACCGACGGCGTACACGTTGTCTACTTCCGTTTGGTAGTTTTCATTCACATGTAATTGGCCGCGACTGTTAGCATTCAAATCAATGGCTGACAGGTTGAGCTTCTCTGTATTCCCAGAGCGACCATTTGCGTAGAGTAAACAGTCGGCTTTCATTTTCTTACCAGAATCCATGTGGACAATCACACCGTCATCACAGCCTTCCACTTGCGAATAAGTTTCATCGTTGCGAATCACGACGCCACTGTTCCAGAAATGGTAAGACAATGCATCGGACGTTTCCGTATCAAGGAAAGAGAGTAGACGCTCGCGTGTATTAATCAGGTCGGTCTTGACGCCTAATCCACGGAAAATAGAGGCGTATTCACAGCCAATGACCCCAGCACCATAAATAAGGATATGACGAGGATCATGGTCTAAATTCAGGATGGAATCGCTGTCGTAGATACGTGGATGAGAGAAGTCGACATTATCGGGGTGGTAAGGTCGAGAGCCGGTCGCAATCACAAATTTTTCCGCGGTAATATGTTCTACGTTGCCTTCGTTATCGGTTACGGCCAGCGTATGTTTATCCACGAATTCCGCAACACCAAATAATAAGGTACACAGGTTGCGGTCGTAAAAGCCTTGTCGTAAGCGTGTTTGCTGGTCAATAACATGATTGGCATGAGAGAGAATATCGGAGAAGCGGAGTTGTAAATGCTGATTAGTTTTACGAAAGAGAGGATTTTTATTGAATTCAATAATACGACTCACGGCATGGCGTAATGCCTTAGAGGGGATGGTTCCCCAGTGAGTACAACCACCACCAACGCCGCTTTCTTTCTCGATTATGGCGACGTTTTTCCCCGCTTTGGCCAGTCCCATTGCAGCCCCTTCACCGCCAGGGCCACTACCGATGACAATTACGTCGAATTGATAATTAGCAGTCATTGGATTTCCTTTTGTTATGATTGTTAACAATTTATGATCATTGCGTTTTTTTGCTGTGACTATTTTTGTAACAATAAAAGCGTTCAGACAGTGTAAAAGATAATACGCTGGTTTTAAATACTACGGCAATCGTTGTTTTTTTGAGTCATATTTTCGCTATCGTCTGCAGTTGTTGTGAGTAACTTAGACAAAACGACCAATGAAGTTATAGTATGGTTCTGAGTTCTATAGAGAGAGGCGACATCATTTATGAAACCGACTGGAATTCGAGCCCAGCAGAAAGAGAAAACCCGCCGCTCTGTGATCGATGCTGCATTTAGTCAGTTAAGTGCGGAAAGAAGTTTTTCCAATTTGAGTTTGCGTGAAGTCGCTCGTGAAGCGGGGATTGCCCCGACATCATTTTATCGTCATTTTAAAGATATGGATGAACTGGGACTCACCATGGTCGATGAAGGGGGCTTGCTATTAAGGCAGTTGATGCGCCAAGCTCGGCAAAGAATCGTCAGAGAAGGCAGTGTCATCCGAACGTCGGTGCTTACTTTTATGGAGTTTATCGATAATAGTCCCAATGTGTTTCGGTTATTATTACGAGAACGTTCGGGAACCTCGGCCGATTTTCGCGCAGCGGTTGCGCGTGAGATTCAGCATTTCTCCGCAGAACTTGCCGAGTATCTTATGGCAACCGGTATCACTCGTGATGATGCCGAGACGCAAGCCAATGCATCGGTAACATTGGTCTTTAACTCAGGCGCCGAAGCGTTAGATTTGAATAAAAAAGCTCGCGAAGAACTGGCGAGCCGTTTGATTAAACAACTACGTATGATGGCCAAAGGGGCAAATCGTCAGCGTAATGAGCATAAACATGATGGAATAAGAGGCGAAGTGAATGTCTAAGCAAAGTGAGAGCAGTCCGTGCTCCTCAGAACGCAAAACGTTAGTTTTGGCATTGGTTGCTGGAATGAGTGGTGATGCCATTTTATCTTGGGTGACAATGAGTCAGGTGTCCTTTTCGATTTTCCCATTGATAGCCTTAGTGTTATCGCTGCAAGCGCTGTATCAAGAGTACTTGCGCCACCCGATAGCGGAAGATATTCCATTGGTCGGGCTAGCGTGCTTTTTTGTTGGCGCCTTTGGACACTCGGCCTTTATTAAAGCGCAATACCCAGACGCAGGCTCCAACTTTTTCTCTCTCATGATTTTAGTCGCGCTGGTACTGTGGGTAGGTTATAAACTCGGCTTTTTAATGCCGAAAAAGTAAACCGCTCGCGAGCGTCAAGCGGTCTAATCGAGCTCTCTAACTTAAGATCGCCAATAATAACGAGTCATTCGGCTCGTTATTATTATGCAGACGATGGCTGGGCGACATTATCGTTAATTGCTTGCCTTGTATCTCTCATCTTATAAGCATTGCGCAGACTCGTGCCCCGCGATTTTGGATGTGAGGATGCGGTTAGGCGGTCGCCTTATCAATCGGTTGATTATTCAACTCCTTTTGTAACCAAGATTTAAACGCGTTGATTCTTAATACGCGAGAAGAGGTAGGGTCACTCACTACAGAGTAACGAATGCCCGGCTTGAGCCCAATATCAAAGGGCTTGACCAATAATCCACGCTCCACAAAGTCGGCAGAGATGCTTTCTGTCGCAAGACAGGCACCATGGCCTGCCACAACGGCATTAATTGCCATATCAAACGTGCTGACTTCCATCCACAGCAGTCCATCTCTTTGGGCATTGACGTTGGCGCATTGAAACCAATGTTGCCAGTTGAAAGAAGCTAAATCGAAATCAATTAACCAACATTTAAGCAGCTGTGCTGGGTGCTCAAATTTGATCGATTCGGCTAATTGTGGCGAGCAATAAGGAAAAATCGCTTCATCAAACAGTGTTTCTTGCTCCAGTTCGAGGGGCTCAACACTTTCATCTCCCTGCCAAATTAAGACATCGGTTTCAGTGTGGCGAATATCGAGCGCTTTGCTATGTTGTACTCGGATGGGGATATGAGGAAACTCCATCGTAAACTTCCACAATCTTGGCATTAACCAACGGGTTGAAAATGAGCGGGGAGCACTGACATTCAAGATGCCTTCCAAAGGTTCATTTTGAATTCGGTTAAGCCCGGTAATGATGCTCTTAAATCCACTATTGACGTACTTGTAGAGTATTTGCCCTTTATCGGTTAAATGCATTTCACGTCCGCGTCGTATGAATAGCTTATACCCTAAACGTTCTTCTAGTTGGCGCAGTTTTTGGCTGATAGCCGCTTGAGTGACATGCAGCTCTTCGGCCGCTTTACTGTAGCTTTTAAGGCGAGAAGCGGATTCAAAAAAGCGTAGTGCAGAAAGGTAACGTAGTCGATTGTCCATAACGTGTACTTATAGTTTATGTAACCAATAGTCGTTGGTAATGAGAGGGTGTTCTCTTGATAATAACGACATTGAATCAGTTAGCAAAGATAAAGTTATGAAAACTACGCGATGGGATTTTATTCAAGTAATTGATTATATTAAGCTATTTATTTTTATCAAAAAGAAAAATCGATCCGTTATGACGCTAAGTACTCATCTTAAAAAAGATATCGGTTTATCCATGGCAGCGCAAGAAAATCAAAATTATCGTAAGTTTTTATAAGTTGATATAATTAGCAAATGCGTCATTATATCGATAGTATGAAAGTGAATGACCGTTGGAGCTGGCGTGTATACCCAGTCAAATATACTGAAGTGGAAGGGAGTAAAATATGGATGTTATTATTGGTGGCCTTGCGAATGGTCAAGTCATCGCATTGCTGGAAGAGCATCTTATCGATATGTACGCGACATCACCGCCGGAAAGTGCTCACGCTCTCGATGTGGATAGCCTAAAACATCCCAATATTACCTTTTTTAGCGGCTGGGTCGGGGAGCAATTATGCGGGTGTTTAGCGATGAAGCAACTGACATCAGAGCATGTTGAACTTAAATCGATGAGAACCTCGCATAACGCTCGAAATAGTGGTGTCGCAAGCGGTCTTTTAACTCATGTGTTAGATGTGGCGAGTGCACGTGGATTTCGCCGGGTTAGTTTAGAAACGGGCTCGCAAGAATTTTTTAAGCCGGCGAGGAACTTGTATGAAAAATTTGGTTTTCGTTATTGTGATCCTTTTGCTGATTATAGCGATGATCCGAATAGTCGCTTTATGACCAAAGACATTGAGTGACAGCGGTATCATCAGTGAGGTCACTATTAGCATGATGATTGTTGTCACACACTTCAAGACGGTTTAATCCGTCTTTTTCTTTCTTCCTTCTCTTTATCGCTTAGAGCCTAAAACCCATCCATTTCGCGTCTAAAAATCCGTGGTTGCTGTGTGAGTGTCCAACCATAAGTGCAATGATTGACCAATCAAATAACATGACTGGTTGTTACCGTTTATTTCTAATATCTATTTTTTATCGGGCTTATTAATAGAGAGCTAACCTGTGATTTGGAAATAATCCGAAATATTACTTATAGAGCGAGAGGTTCGTCATAATATATCGATTAAATAAAGAGAAAATGGTGTTTATTTACCACTAAAATATTTCTTCATTTAAATATTATTATGTGTGACCTAAGACTCAATCGTTAAAAATAAAAGCTCGAATATTAAAAATGATAATTGGCATGAAAACATAATATCGAAACAATGGTGCTAATCGTGTCAATCATCATGGAAATAGCAATGGCTTCAGTGACGTTTAGAAATGTGAACAAGATATATTCTGGCAATGTACATATTGTTAAGAATATCAACTTAGACATTGAGAGTGGTGAATTTGTTGTATTTTTAGGGCCATCAGGCTGTGGTAAATCAACCACGCTTCGTATGTTATCGGGGTTGGAGGAAATCAGCTCCGGTGAAATTCTTATTGATGGTGTGGTCGTCAATGAGCTTAATCCGAAAGAGCGCAATATTGCGATGGTGTTCCAAAGTTACGCGCTCTATCCGCACATGAATGTGGCTGAAAACATCGGATTCTCACTCAAAATGGCAGGGAAAAAGAAAGCAGAGATTGAGAAAGAGGTGAATCGAGTTGCGGAAATGCTGCAACTGACCCCATTACTTAAACGTAAGCCGAGGGCGCTTTCCGGAGGTCAAAGACAAAGGGTCGCCATGGGCAGAGCCATGGTACGTACGCCCGATGTATTTTTATTTGATGAGCCATTATCGAACTTGGATGCGAAATTGAGAAACTCAATGCGCAGAGAAATTAGAAAACTCCATGAAAAATATTCTAAAACAACGGTGTATGTCACTCATGATCAAGTTGAAGCGATGACCCTCGCCGATAGAGTGGTAATTTTACGTGATGGTGAGATCGAGCAAGTGGGCACGCCTTATGAGGTATACCACAAGCCTGTGAGTCAATTTGTTGCCAGTTTCATCGGCACCCCAACCATGAATATGGTCGCTGGTAGGTTGCAACGTGACGTTGATCATTGCTGTCTTGTTGTGGGGGAGCAGACGGTCGATTTGGGGAAATCCTTTGATAGTGCGATGGATGGAGAAAGTGTCATTTTGGGGGTACGTCCAACCGATATGCATACCAGCCCGCGTGACGGTGACATTGCTCTGAATGTTGCGGTGGTAAATAGTGAATTATTGGGGAGTACCCAACAAATCAACGCCACCCTAGCGCAGCAATCTTTAATTGCGGAAGTTGAAGCCGACTTTGAGCTCGATGGAAAAACCCGAATTCAACTGCGAAGTGCGACATTCTCCAATATCAAGCAACCAAAGCCAT
>JBQGON010000010.1:0-46134 GCA_052087065.1 Vibrio sp.
CGCAACAACCTGATGAGATATTTCCAATCGATCAACTCATTGGACCAGGGGAAGTCGTTCGCAAGCCCCTACTGCCATCATTTCGCTATCATCCAGCCGAGCAACAATTTGCTGCGACAGACATGACGCTCCCGTGGGAGCAACAATTGGTGGATGGCGATTTACCTCAAGTCATTATTGGCGAGTGGGCAAGAGAATTAGGAACTCGCATCGAAGGTCGTCAAGTCTCCAGCGCAAAAAGTTGGCTCTCTCATACGGGCGTGGATCGCACTCAATCCATTCTTCCGTGGGCGGGCGCATCGGATGTTGAGAAAGTGTCTCCTATTATCGCTAGTGCAAGCTATCTTAATCATATTCGCCAAGCGTGGAATTATCGTCACCCAAATCAACCTCTTGAGCAACAAGAAGTCGTGATTACAGTCCCAGCATCGTTCGATGAATCAGCACGTAAATTTACCTTACAAGCGGCCGAATTAGCGGGATTACGTGATATTTCCTTACTCGAAGAGCCACAAGCGGTCGTATATGACTGGTATGCCCGTCATCAGGCTACCGCTATCGAGGAATTAGAAGATATCCCTCTTATTTTAGTGTGCGATGTCGGCGGTGGTACCACCGATTTAAGCTTGATTAGTACTAGTTTTGAGGATGAGCAATTAGTCTTAAATCGGATCGGAGTGGGTGATCATCTGATGTTAGGCGGCGATAATATCGATCTCGCGCTTGCTCATTTGGCAGAGCAACGTTTTGGTGACAACAAACACTTAAATGCAGCCTCACTCACTAAACTGATTCAACAAACCCGAAAAGCGAAAGAAACGCTTTTGGCAGACAATGCGCCTGAACATACTAAAATCACTTTATTAGGCAGCGGTTCACGCTTGATGGGGGGAACAAAAAGCATTGGTTTAAGCCGTGATGATGCCCACACTATCGCCTTAGACGGTTTTTTCCCACTCAGTGCTTTGACTGATACACCAGACAGCCGCCGCAGCGCGATGGTCGAGTTTGGCCTCCCCTACGTGGCTGACCCAGCAGTAAGCAAGCATGTCGCGGCATTTCTTCATCAGCACCAGAGTGTGGCACGCGATGCGATGCACCTTGACGACTCTCAAACTGCCGTCCCTGCCGGGTTATTATTAAATGGAGGGGCATTCAATAGCCGTTTAATTACTGAAAGACTGACTCAACTTATGGATAGCTGGGGCGGAAAGTCTGTCACCGTCTTGGACAACCCAAGCCCTGACTGCTCGGTCGCATTAGGTGCGGTCGCTTATAGTAAAGCGCGTCACGGTGCCCAAGTCATGATTGGCGGTGGTGCGGCGCGTTCGTATTTTTTACATTTACCGCAGAAAAAGTCTCCTTCCCAAGCGTTATGCCTACTGGCTAAAGGAACCGAAGAGGGTCAGGAAATCCGCTTAACTAGCCGTCGATTTTCACTGACACTCGAGGAACCAGTAAGATTCAATATATTAACCTCAACTCATGAACGTATTGGGCAACATGATTCTGTGCAAAACGGGGCTCTCTACACGGTTGATCCTGAACTATTTCAACCTCTCCCCCCTTACATTACCACTTTACAGAGTAACGAATTACACCACTTGCAGGCGAATCAAAAGCATCGGGTCGAGGTACAATTAGCCTGTCAGTTGACCGAAGTCGGCACATTGAAAATCGAATGCGTACGTTATGATGATGATACGCAACGTTGGCAAGTCGAATTTGCAATTCGTGGTGAAGAGGGGGACAAATTTGATGACCACGCCGTGGATATTCCGGCTAATGAACAGGCCGCGATAGACTTATTAAGCAAAATTTACAGTGGCAACAAAAACAGCACTGACCCCAAGACGATAAAGACTTTAAATAAAACGCTCGAAAAACGTTTGGGTAAACGCGAAAATTGGCCATTTACCACACTGCGCCGTCTGTTTGATACCTTAGCGACTGGCCGTAAACGACGTCGACGCTCTGAACTGCATGAACAACATTGGTTGCGCTTAGCTGGCTATACACTTCGCCCTGGATTTGGCGATAGCACAGATAGTTGGCGTATCGAGCAAATTTGGCCGCTTTATCAGCAAGGCTTACAATTTCCGAGCCATTCAACATGGTCTGATTGGTGGACGTTCTGGCGCCGTATTTCCGGTGGGTTAAATCAAGAGCAGCAAGAGACCTTACTCAGTGACATTGCCAAGTATTTGCACCCGGGCTCGGCTCGCAATGCAAAGAACAATAAAGAGACGCAAGACAAAGGTTATGAGGCAATGGTACGTTTAGCGGCATCCTTAGAGCACCTTGATGTAGAAGACAAAACGTTATTGGCGACTTGGTTCCTAAATAAAGCATTAAAAAGTAAACAATTTAAATCCGAACACTGGTGGGCTCTTGGGCGCGTTGCTGGGCGAGTTCCTTTGTATGGCAGCGCACACAATGTCATTCCTCGCGAGCAAATCCAACAATGGCTACCGACGTTACTCGAACAAGATTGGCAGTACGATACGATGGCGGCCTTTGCTACAGTGATGATGTGTCGTAAGAGTGGAGACAGAACCCGTGATGTCAATGATGAGCTTCGAGCGCAGGTGCTCGCTAAGCTTAGTGACAACAAAGTCCCGGAGTCTTGGTATCAGTTAGTGAACAGCCAAACGGAATTGTCAGAACAAGAATCGAAAAGAGCCTATGGCGACGCCCTGCCGACAGGTCTTTTGTTAATTAGTGAATAACGAGCTAGCCGGTGGTGACAAATCACTGCCGGTTATCTTGATATTATGTTGTGACCATTTGATTTCGACCACTAAATTTTGCATTGTATAGCGCTTTATCAGCCCGAGAAAAACTGGTCATTAAATCACTTTCTCTATCAAGTTTTGACAAACCAATACTGACCGTCACCGTTACGGTATCATCCGCAACCGTAAAGGGATACCGAGCAATCGTCTGACGAAATTTGGTGAGCTTCTTTTTAACGTCGCTCTCGCTCTGCTCTCTCAGCAAAATAACAAACTCTTCCCCACCATAACGCGCGACTACATCTTTACTAAAAAACGTCAATAGTAACTCAGCGATGGTTTCTAACACCACATCACCGTTGAGATGCCCATACTTATCATTAATCGGCTTAAAATGATCAATATCCAATACCGCTAAGTAACAATGCGCGTTGTTATTTTTTAAAAACGATTTCGCTTGTTCTTCAAAATGTCGTCGATTATATAGCCCAGTTAACTTGTCACGAATAGAACGCTCATGATGCCACTCAATTTCGTGGAAGAAAAAGCGCGCAATGATGGCGATAAGCTGCATACAAAATATGATATTCTTTATGAGAACAATCATAATAATATCATCTAAGTATGACTGAAAGATAAAGTCAGTAATAAGAGCAACAACGCTCATAACAATCGACAATACCACGCTTAAAAATAATATTTTATCGCCTATTTTTTTAATCGAGCTTTCGACATAAATACGATAAGCCGCATACAAAAAAACGCTCATAACGCTAAAGTAGGCAACTATAGAACTGGAATTGCTATGCATATCACTGAATATATGTACTGATGTATTAATAATCGTAAAGCTAACGATATGCACCAGACAAATAATATAGAGACGATAAAAAGATAGGGAATTAATTGAAGCAAACAACTACTAACCAGAAGGCCTATCGTATAGCTAGTACTATCTAATAAAACAAAGATTCCATAAACACTACTACTGACAAACCAATAGGCGATAAACCACATCATTGGCTGACTTTTTTGATGTTTTTGATGTTTAAACTGTTGTTTAACTGTAAATACAAGAAAAGCTGCAACACCAAAAAATAAGAAATCACTGATTATCACAGTTATGTTTATAAAATTAATATTACCGCTGGCCATTATTGCTAAAATCGTCTTTAAATGTAGGAGACGAATCATACAATAAAATATTTATTCAATCTCTAGTATTTATTATATGAGCCTTAGGTAACGCCTTAGTTATCATAAATCTTATAAATTTTATGGCAGAAATACACAATTAGAATGGATACATAACGTAAATAAAGCTATTTTCATTGCAGAATGATACCTAAATGATAACCAAAACAAATATTTATAATATTTAATGATAAAACATCTCATTTTTGAGAATTTAATGTGATATTTAAGCAATCCGTCACTCTATTCGATAACGACTATTCAACTGATAAATTTAATGATAAAAAGGGCACTATACCAAAACTATGATGTCAACACTGGCATCGTGCACGCTTAGTTAACGATCTATAGGTACATCGAGTAACGTATGACTCTAGATAAATTTACGAACATATACCGACTTCCTGGTTCAATACAAATTCGTATCGCAAAATGGCAGCGCACCTTCAAGGGAACGTCCGATATTGTGTTGTATGAGGCAATTCGTGTACGTAATCAAGAATATCGAAAACGGCACTTCTTACCCAAAGGCTGGAGTTTTTCGATGTTTAAAGAAGAAGATATATCGATTACTCATCACGGCCGCTACATCCAGACGACCATGCTTACGATGATAGACAGAAAAGTTGCTTATAAGCGTATCTATTTATCACGGATTCCAGAAGAGCGAGCCTATTCAACATTGCAAGCATTCAAAATAGAATGGTTACATAAGTATAACCAAATCGTTGAGAAGTATAATAAGTTGAAGAAAAAAGAGTTTTTGCAATATGCTCACGAGGAGCTAGATACACTATACCCTTCTATCACCAAGGGAAAATTTGATTGTGATCTTTGGAATAAACTCGTTCATTCCAAGTTTGGACCACCACAAAAGTTTAGTAATCCTTTCTATGTGGACCACGTAGCTATATAGGCCGTTGTTAATCGCTCTTTATGTCATCAAGCCGCAATCTTTCTTGGCAATAAACACTGTATTCATTCGAAAACTTCGCTTTGTACATCGCTTGGTCGGCTAAATTAATCAAACTATCGACATCATCGGCTTGTACGGGGTACAAGGCTACCCCTACACTCGCACCGATACTAACCTCATCATTATTACCGATTAAAATAGGTTTAGCCAAAGCCTCGATCAACCGATGCGCTTTGTCTTCAACACCGTTATGATCCTCTAATAAGTCTAAGCAAACCAAAAACTCATCACCACCAAGACGGCCAAAAAAGTCGGATTCTCTTAAATTATCTTGTAATCTTTTAGCTATAACACAAAGCACTTTATCTCCGGCATCATGCCCGTAGCGATCATTGACTTGCTTAAAGTCATCTAAATCGATAAATAAAATCGCTGGCTGAAGGTGTGTACGCTGAGCGTTAATCAATGAACGTTGTAAATGCTCTTTAAATGCGCGTCGATTAAGCACGCCAGTTAACACATCTTTTTCTGAGAGAAACTGTAATTGTTGCTTTTGTTTATTGAGCTTACTGGTTTGTCTAGCGACTTCATGAGCTAACTCATCTTTGCTATAGGTTGTATCTTGTAATGAACGTTTCATTTGATTGAAAAATTTAATCAACGTTTCGAACTCAGAATCAACATTGTGATAAGACAGACGGCTATCAAGGTTTCCCTTGGCAAGATCACCAATGCCTTGGCTAAGCAGAGAAAAACCCCGTTTAAAGTGATGGCGAATAAAGAACGCAAAACCACACACCAAAACAGAAAGGATTAATTGTTGTATCAAAGTAGAAACCAATGCAAGCTTTTGATTTTTTTCGCTTTTATCAAGAATAAGCTGTTCCAAATAGCTGAGTTCATCAGTCATATTCTGAATTAGCATATTGTAGCGAGCATGAAGCAATTCGCCGGAACCAACCGAATAACGCGCGCCATCTTTCTTGCTTTTACTTTCCAAGTCAGAGACTAAAGTTCGCTCTTGCTCTAATAAAGCATCTAAGCTACGGTTCATATTAAGCAAGTTATGCAGGTTAATCCCTTTATCTGCTGAAATCACTAACCGTTTTTCCAGTGAACTTTGCTCAACCGCGACTTGATCTAAGCTACTACGATCACCATACTGCAGAAATACCCATAGTTGCCCTCGTAAACCGTCAACACTCCGTTCGATTTCAGCCAGTCTTCCGAGTTGTTCAAGTGTATGATTTTGCTCTTGCCATATTTTGCACAATGAGAAAAAAATAAAACCAACCAACAATACTGACGATATAGACAATACCGTTAGTTTACGAGTAATAGAATTCATCATGGTCGAAGGCCTCCATCTTCCTGGCTCGCCTTGATTACCGAATGGTTAAGTATACTTCTCAAATCTGGCATTCTTTTCCCCTTGACCAGATCATGTTCTATTGCCCAGCGAGCTTGTAACTGCATATTCGCCAGCAGCACATTGGTCATAGATAGTCTAAAAACGTAGTCACTCCATATCCAATTCAACTGGCTTGGCTCGATATTCAAACTAGCACTCACAATTTTTTTCGCTTTTTCTGGATGTTCGGTGATCCATTTGATCGCATAACGTAAAGCAACAAGAATCCGTCTGGAACGCTCATCATATTCTTGATCTTCATGTTTCATCGTGGCCAAATTAAACGATAAGGTATACATCCCGTGAAAACCCAAATTATCGATATCCATTGTCGTCTGTGCTCTGTATCCCCACGGTTCCCAAGATGAAATCGCATCTACTTTTCCAATCTTCATCATTTGGATTAATTTATCTGGGCTCACGTACACCCTCTTTACATCTGCTGTGTCCATACCTGATGCTAGAAGAAGTGAATCAAGATAAAATTCGCTAGCACTACTTTTTATGACACCAATCGATTTTCCTTTTAAATCTCTAATCGAAGTAAAACCGCGACTAGAAAGCGATAAAAGCTTCAAATCATTATCAGAGGTTACAAAAGTACTGATAATGGAGAAATCAACATCAGCAAAGCTATTAAACATAGCAACGGATTCAGAAATGGTTGCATAGTCAGCAGCGCCTTGCTGCATCATGCCCATGCATTCCACGCCGCCGTTACATGGGATCAACGACATATCAATGCCTTGTAGTTTAAATAACCCAAGCTTACTCGCAATAAACAAGGGAGTGGACAATGGCGTTTGAGAAACCGCGATGCTTGCAGAAATTTCATCACTGCTGGTATTATTCATATCATCTTCTTTCATTAGCCAATGAATGCTAATGATGCCTAATGCAACCGCCACTAGGCCGAACGTCACTTTTAATGCTACTCGCAACCTCGATACCTCTTGATTTCTTTATACGCCCATATTTGACGCAATGGTATAAATTATAGACAACATCGATACTTTCTCTATTACTTATGGTTTATTTTTATAGAAATGAGAAGCGTTGCAATGATTTGCACGATTACTTAATACAAACAAAAAGTCAGCCTCTCAATCGAGACTGACTTCAACAATCAAATGTTGGTCGATAAATCAATGCTCATGGCCAGAGGTGTTCTCACCAAAAGCGGACTGTTCATAGATATCAGCCAAAGCTTTCGCTTTTCTCGATTTATACGATGAAGACCGTTTACACCGCTTTGGCTCAAAATTTTGCTCAACCAGTTGTAACGTTTCTTCGTGCTCTTGCGCTGACTTGATAAACTCAGGATCCGACATTGCGGCTTGTCGAAGTTGATTAACGCGTTCTAATGTATCCCACACCATATAGCCCCCTTAACACTGGTTTTATATACAGTATATTCCACTTATTAAATCGGTCAATATTTACACAGAAAATTAATGTAATTTATATGCCCTACACTTTATATATAGTAGAAAATAGCGTCATTTCAAGTGGATAGGGAAAAATTTGAGTTGTTAGTCATTTGATTGCCGCGAATTTTTAGAAAAATGGTCCCAACTCAGTCTCGACACCTTGTCTGGTATGCACGATTAAGCGGCGATAACATGGCTAAACACCGCCGCTAGGGAATTACTGATATAAAAAAACCACGTAATAAACGTGGTTCTTTGATGTAAAAAGGGGCAAGTATTACTGTTTAGCCACGAGCTCTGCCATCACCGTCTCTTTACTGCTCAGGTAATCAGTTAAACCAGATTTTCTTAAATGACACGCTGGACATTCTCCGCAGCCATCCCCAATGATGCCGTTATAACATGTTAAAGTATGCTGACGAACGAGATCCAAAGCGTCATGTTGATCGGCTAACGCCCATGTCTGTGCTTTATTAAGCCACATCAAAGGTGTCCGAATCTCTAATTCTCTATCCATACCTTGCACTAAGGCTGAATTCATTGCTTTAACAAAATCATTCCGGCAATCAGGGTACCCAGAAAAATCGGTTTCACATACGCCAGTAATCACTGTTTGCGCACCAATTTGATAGGCATAGATGCCCGCCAATGTTAGAAACAGAATGTTGCGCCCCGGAACAAAAGAATTAGGTAGCCCATTTTCTTGTAATTCGTTCGACACTGGAATGTCATCACGAGTCAATGAGCTCACGGCGAGTTCATTCAGTAAGCTGACATCCATTACTTTATGCGCAGCAACACCCAGCTTTGCACTCAAGGATTTAGCGACATCGATTTCAAGTTTATGTCGCTGTCCATAATCAAACGTTATCGCATGCACTTCATCGAATTCTTTGAGTGCTTGCACCAGACATGTGGTTGAGTCTTGTCCGCCGCTAAATACGACTACTGCTTTTTTCATCATGCTTTACCCTCTTAAGCAATGCTCAGGTATTTATGAGTTTGAATCGACAAACGCCAGTTTCGCTTAACACACATTGCAATACACAATTCTGTCGCACGTTGTTTTTGACTAATAGGCTGCAGCGCAATTTCTGTCGTATTGGGTAACTCCACCCGAGCAATTAGCGCATCCAGATTATCGATATCTTTCATCGTTGCGACTGGATGTTTAATTTCATTGGCGCGTAGCAAAGCACTATCGATGACTGGCAATTTGCCTTTCATGGCAATTTTTGGTGACACTGTCACCCATGTATTGTTACTTGCCTGTACGTCATAAGTCCCACTGGTTTCAATTTGACAACGACAACCGATCGCTTCGAATGCTTCAGTGAGTTCATGCAAATTATAGATGCATGGTTCTCCACCAGTGATCACAATGTGTTTTGCGGTGTAACCCTGAGCTTGATAACGTTGCACAATCTCCGTCGCGGTGGCTGAACACCATTGTGGGTTATCTTCCACTTTCTGAATCACAATATCAAATGTCGTTTCATCTTGTGGTGTCGCATCCCAGGTTTGCTTGGTATCACACCACGCGCATCCTACCGGACATTGTTGTAATCGAACAAAGACGGCGGGAACACCAGTAAAAACGCCCTCGCCTTGGATTGTCTCAAACATTTCGTTGATTTTATACAAGGTCATGTGTCTAACTCAGTCACTCAATTTAAGGACGCTGAAGATAATGCAAGCTAGTGATAAGGTCAAACTAAACCTGCGCGAGATCGCAAAAACATAAGGCCATTTTCATCCACTACACTTTCATTGTAAGATGTTTCTTCTTCAAATCATTGTGATGATGGGGTTGCAGTGAGTTCATACTGCCCAATCCTCATGTCTGATATTTTCACTGTTTCGGTTAGTGGTTAAGGTTACCTATGTATAAAATTATTGCGCTTGATATGGATGGCACGTTACTGAATAGCCAAAAACAAATTTCACCAAGAACCAAAGAGGCAATCAGCAAAGCCCGTCAGCAAGGTATTAAGATTGTTTTAGCTTCTGGCCGGCCAATTGAGGGAATGCGCCAACAATTAGCAGAGTTGGGCATTAATGGTGATGATGATTATGTACTTTATTACAACGGTTCTTTAGTAGAAAACATTGGTTCCGGAGACATCATTCACCAGAATATTATTAATGGTAAAGCCGCCAAAAAGATTGCCCGCATTGCGCAAAAACTCGGCGTCAATGTGCATGCCTTCAGCACCATCCATGGCCTTATCACTCCTAAAAATAGTCAGTATACCGAGGTAGAAGCATCCATTAATGGTATTGGTATTACCGAATTGGATTTTGAAACTCTGGATGATGAACACCCGATCATTAAGACCATGATCATCGATGAACCAGCAGTGCTCAGCGATGTGATAAAAGTATTACCGCCAGAGCTCTACAATGAATTTACCATTGTGCAAAGTGCTCCCTACTTTTTAGAGTTTTTAAATCCTGCCAGTAATAAAGGCGCAGGCCTAGCGGCTGTCGCTGCGCGACTTAACGTGTCGAGAGAACAAGTCATCGCGATGGGTGACGCTGGGAATGATATCCATATGTTAGAATATGCCGGACTTGGCATCGCAATGGACAATGCCATGGATGACACCAAGGCTGTCGCGGATGTGCTCACGGCGAGTAATGATGATGATGGTGTCGCCCTTGCTATAGAAAAATATGCTTTACGTTAATTGGATATAATACAACGCACCATATACACCAAGAGTCGATATGGTGCGCTGTTATCTTGATTATCCAATAGGCGCCAGTTTCATGACGTGGTCGTGTTGTTGTAATAAACCAAAATCTTGCTGGGCTTCTGGAACTAAAATACACACTTGGTCATTTTGATCCTGTAATTCTTGCAAACGTGACCCTAACGCTCCCGCTTCAAGAAACATTTCACGCTCAGCATCACGTCGGCACAAGTCCATAATCTCTGATGGGCAATGCTGCGAATGCAAGACGCGATCGGCTTGCTGAAGCTGACGCACTGCGCCTAAGGATAAACGATCGATATCTTGGGTATATTCAATCCAGACTCGTCGCCCTTCTTTTGCTTTATCAGATTCTAACAACTCCAAATAAACCGTTTCTAACGGCTCTCTTGCGGCGGCATTTTTAACTTCAGGTTGATCAAAAAATCGCTCCCAAAATGCACGTCGACTATCGATATCGGCAAGATAATCTTTAATTGAGTTGCGTTTCGAGGCACCAAATTCAGCCAGTAAGCCTAAGTTATTGGGTAAGATCGCTTCAATTCTTTCTCGCAAATTACGAATCAGAACCGGAGATGCACCACCACTAGAAATGGCAATTTGTATCCGTCCACGCTCTATCATCGCGGGCGTAATAAACTGACAATAAGGCTGGTCATCCACCACATTGACTAAAATCCCCATACGCTTGGCGTCATAGTATACTTCATGATTCAAGCTCGGATTATCGGTGGTTGCCCAAACTTGCCTATACTTCGCCTCTAAAAACTGTACCGAATAAAAGTTTTGTATCCACTCACATTGGCCAGATTCGACAAGGGTTTGCAATGGAGTTGCCAGCGTTGGCGAAATAATGGTGACATGCGCTCCCGCTCTCAATAAGGCATCGGTTTTCCGACACGCCACTTCACCACCACCTACGACAAGTACAGGCTGATCGGTCAATTTTATAAATACTGGAAAATATTGCATATTGTGTGATGTACCTTAGTTAATCAACGTGTGGTCTCTGTTCCATTTTGGTGCGACGGTTAATCAATCCCAAGTGCGCTCTATAATATTTGAGTGAACTTCATCGGTTATCCAGTGAATCGTTCTGTCTTATCCAAATGTATCCGCCTTTTTATTTCACAAAAAATGTAATTCAACCCACATTCACTAGATTGCACCGATATGGTCGCAATTTGCTCTATTTACAAAGGATTGACATTTGGTCATTCTAGTTCTGAACGATAGGCAAGCATAAAATAAATCCTGTCCAATTTATATGGTGCGATAGGAATATGCTCTTACTGAATCGTATAAGTCAGCCACACTTTTTTTGCCGAAAGCAAAGAGCCTGTTTCTAAGCGAGTGACTGGGACATGCTCTCCCTTTCGTGCTATCTGAAGGATCACGACGTACATAGGATGGATACATATGGTCAATAAAAAAACATTTCTCGCTTGTTTTATTGCCGCAAGCACAACGATGATGGCTTCTCAAGTCAGTGCTGCCCAGCAAAGTACACTAGATAGTGTAATAAAAAAGGGGCAATTAACTTGTGGAGTCAGCACAGGGTTGCCTGGCTTTTCGAATCCAGATGCCAAGGGGCATTGGAAAGGTATTGATGTCGCGTATTGCCAAGCACTTGCAGCCGCCGTGTTAGGCGATAAAAATAAAGTTAAGTATGTACCGCTCACCGCGAAGGAACGTTTAACCGCGCTACAAACTGGTGAGATTGATGTTCTGTCGCGCAACACGACTTGGACGCTGACTCGCGACACCTCTCTTGGGCTCAATTTTGCTGGAACCCTGTTCTATGATGGCCAAGGATTTATGGTGAAAAAGTCGCTGGGAGTCGATAGCGCCAAACAGCTCGATGGTGCCTCTATTTGTGTGCAATCTGGCACCACCACTGAATTAAACTTGGCGGACTACTTTCGAAAAAACAACATGAAATATCAATCGGTTGTATTTGATAAAGTACAGCAAATGGTGGCAGGGTTTGAATCGGGCCGCTGTGATGCCATGACGACAGACCAATCAGGCTTGTACGCATTACGTCTCACTTTAGCAAAACCCAATAGTGCCAAAGTCCTCCCAGAAATTATTTCAAAAGAACCGTTGGGGCCTGTGGTTCGTCAAAATGACGATAAGTGGTTTAATGTAGCAAAATGGACACTATTTATGCTAATTAACGCCGAAGAGTATGGGATTACGTCAAAAAATGTTGACCAAATGCTCAAGTCAAAAGATCCCAATATACAACGTATCTTAGGCGTCGATGGGCCAAAAGGCTCTGGCCTTGGTATTCGTGATGACTGGGGTTATCAGATCATTAAGCAAGTCGGTAATTATGGTGAAGTCTTCAAACATTCGGTTGGAGAAGATTCGCCGTTAAAAATTGATCGTGGAGTGAATGCACTATGGAATGCTGGTGGCTTCATGTATGCACCGCCTATTCGATAACTTTCTAACTTAACTATACACGGGCAGTGTGCTTCACCTCTGCCATTGCCCGTCATGAAATAGCGCCGGCAGGAGCCTCCACGCGTAGTTCAAGGAACGAAGGTTATGTCTTATGGATACCAATACACACAAAACGCAACACCCACCCCGAATGACAGCAAGTCATTGGTTGTACAACCCCAGATATCGCTCAATCGCTTTTCAGGTTATCACCATCATTATTATCGGTTATGTACTGTTCACAATTGTAGAGAACACAATGACCAATCTCGAATCAAGGGGCATCGCGACAGGCTTTGACTTTTTAGACCAAACGGCTGGGTTTGGGATTGGTTTTACGCTGATTGATTACGATGAAACCTACTCTTATGGGAGAACATTTTTTGTCGGTTTACTCAATACGGCCTTGGTGTCAGTATTAGGCATTATTTTCGCCACCATAATTGGCTTTATCGCAGGCATTGCGCGGCTTTCCCGCAATTGGTTAATCAATCGCTGCGCCGCGATCTATATTGAAATCTTCCGCAACATTCCGTTATTGCTGCAAATTCTGTTTTGGTATGTTGCCGTATTGCAAACGTTACCCTCAGCACGGCAAAGTTATCATCTAGGTGAGTCCCTCTTTCTCAATGTTCGAGGTTTATATTTACCGGCGCCCATATTCCATGATAGCAGCGGATGGGTAGCCTTGAGTGTTATCGTAGGAATCAGTGCCACGTTGCTATTTGCTTGGTGGGCGAGACGCCGCTTTTATGTCACTGGACAAAACTATTCAGTTTGGCCGTACGCCTTGGTATGCATTGTTGTATTCCCGCTTATGGTGTTTTGGGCGCTAGGCAGCCCGATTTCTGCCGATTACCCGGTGTTGAAAGGATTCAACTTTCGTGGCGGACTGACTGTACTCCCTGAGCTGGTGGCGCTTTGGTTTGCGCTTTCTATTTATACCGCCTCATTTATTGCAGAAATCGTACGCTCTGGCATTAACGCCGTCGATCATGGACAAAGTGAAGCCGCTATGTCGTTGGGATTATCACGTAATAAAACATTGCGTTTGATCGTTATTCCCCAAGCCATGCGCATTATTATTCCGCCATTAACCAGTCAATATCTCAATTTAACCAAGAACTCGTCTTTAGCCACCGCCATTGGTTACCCGGATTTAGTCGCCGTTTTTGCCGGTACCACCATGAACCAAACTGGCCAAGCAATCGAAATTATCGCCATGACGATGGGCGTATACTTAACACTCAGTATTGTGACGTCACTGCTGATGAACCTCTACAATAAAAAAATGGCATTAGTGGAGCGTTAATATGACTCAACATCAATTTCAACCTGACCTTCCGCCGCCAGTAAAAACAACGGGTCTCATTGTCTGGCTAAAAACCCACTTATTCAGCGATATTATCAATACAATGATGACGTTAATCATTGGCTATTTGGCGATAAAAGGGATTTGGCACCTAGTGGATTGGGCGGTGATCAAAGCCGACTGGACTGGTAGTACTCGAGCCGCGTGCAGTGGCGACGGTGCATGCTGGGTCATGATCAGAGTGCGTTGGGAACAATTTTTATACGGTTTTTACCCTACCGACCAATTATGGCGACCACGGCTGTTTTACGCGACACTGGCGCTACTCGTAGGCATGCTCGCCTACGAAAAGATGCCCGCCAGACGTTGGATTTTTACCTTCTTCATTGGCGTATATCCATTCATTATCGCTGGCTTATTATACGGTAACATTGCTGGACTCAGCACCGTCGACACTCACCTTTGGGGCGGTTTACTGGTCACCTTAGTGATCGCACTGATTGGTATTGTCGTTTCTTTACCTATCGGCATCGTGCTGGCGCTAGGCCGCCGTTCCACTATGCCAATCATCCGCAGCCTTAGTACCATTTATATCGAGCTATGGCGTGGAGTGCCCCTCATCACCGTGTTATTCATGGCCTCCGTCATGATCCCACTGTTTCTGTCTCAGGGCCATGATTTAAATAAACTCCTGCGCGCTTTGATTGGGGTCGCTTTATTTAGCGCAGCTTATATGGCAGAAGTCGTCCGTGGTGGTTTACAAGCAATACCCAATGGTCAATACGAAGCAGCCGATGCCTTAGGGCTAAGCTATTGGAAAAAGATGGGGTTAGTCATTTTGCCGCAAGCGCTCAAAATTACCATCCCATCGATCGTTAATACGTTTATTGGCTTATTTAAGGACACGAGTTTAGTCATGATCATCGGTATGTTTGATGTATTAGGCATTGGACAAGCCGCTATCAATGATCCGGATTGGTTAGGATTTGCCACCGAAAGCTATGTCTTTGTCGCCCTTGTCTTTTGGATATTTTGTTTCGGTATGTCCCGTTACTCCATCTGGCTAGAAAAACGCCTGCATACTGGCCACAGACCATAACAATCAAAAAGGAATTTGTATGACGCAGCATCAAGATACTCAGCCTATGATAGAACTGAATAAGATGAATAAATGGTATGGGGATTTTCATGTATTGAAAAATATCAATCTAACGGTAAAAAAAGGTGAACGAATTGTCATTTGTGGGCCATCCGGCTCGGGGAAGTCCACCATGATTCGATGTATTAACCGTTTAGAGGAACACCAAGCAGGTGATATTCTCGTCGCTGGTCGCCCATTGAATGATGATTTAAAAAATATTGAAGCTGTCAGAAAAAATGTCGGCATGTGTTTTCAGCATTTCAACTTATTCCCTCATCTTACGGTATTAGAGAATTGCACCCTTGCCCCGCTTTGGGTCAAAAAAATGCCGAAAGCACAAGCGCAAGAACTTGCAATGGCCTACCTTGAACGCGTCAAAATTGCCGATCAAGCAGCAAAGTATCCTGGACAATTGTCTGGAGGACAACAGCAGCGGGTTGCCATTGCGCGTTCGCTGTGCATGAACCCACAAGTGATGTTGTTTGATGAGCCGACGTCGGCTCTCGATCCAGAGATGGTTCGAGAAGTATTGGATGTCATGGTGGAACTCGCCCAAGAAGGCATGACCATGTTATGTGTGACACATGAAATGGGTTTTGCGAAAGAAGTCGCGGATCGGGTGATTTTTATGGATGCGGGGGAAATTATTGAAGAAAATACGCCGACACAATTTTTCAATCACCCTCAATCGGATCGCACACAAAATTTCTTAGCACAAATTTTGTCTCATTAAATAGAGCCACAATTGGTAGCGTAATATTAATAAGTCACAGTAAGAACAACCGTTTACTAAACCAGCTTGCTATCGATGATGGACGATTGGCATTTCAAAAAACCAATACAGTCAATAAGACATATCGTGTTACAACTTGCTGATACTGTCACGGCGAAAACTTGATTATGATGTTGGATGAAAAATACAAATAAAATCAACGTTAGCACCTTAGCAGTTTCACTGTTAAGCTATTAACAACACGATAAATGAACGTCGAGAACCGTTAGTAAAAGACATTTGAGCTTGAAAAAGTGAACTTTCGGTCCCATAAATGTCTATATAAGTAAACGTAATGTCTTTACGAGGAAGAATATGAATAATTCAATGTACTCTCGCTCAAACACCCAAACTGGGGCGTTGCAAACGAACAAAGTGCTTAAGAACACCTATGCACTGCTTTCTATGACTCTGCTTTGGTCAGCGGTTGTAGCAGGCGTCTCAATGGCGATGAACCTTCCTCGACCAAACATTATCATTATGTTAGTGGGTTTCTATGGTTTATTGTTTCTAACTGAAAAGAACCGCAACAATGGCATGGGTTTAGTCTTTACCTTCCTATTTACCGGTTTCTTGGGCTATACGTTAGGCCCGATTCTCAATATGTATGTAGGCGCAGGCATGGGCGATGTCATTGTGACGGCTCTCGGTGGTACTGCTCTAGCATTCCTAGGTTCATCAGCGTATGCCTTGACCACCAAGCGTGATCTCTCCTTCTTGGGTGGATTGTTGATGGCAGGTTTTGTGGTTCTACTCATCGGTATGGTCGCGAATATCTTCCTACAAATGCCAATGCTCCACTTGGCAATGAGTGGCATGTTTGTATTGTTCTCAACGGGTGTAATTATGTTGACAACACAACAAATTGTGCGTGGTGGTGAGACTAACTACATCTCTGCAACCGTATCTCTTTATGTGTCGATTTATAACCTGTTCATCAGTTTGCTTAGCATTCTTGGTGTAATGAACGACGACTAAGTTTCACGTCTCCGAGTGGCTAACACCACTTAGGAATATCATAATAAGCCCGAGCCCAGTGCTCGGGCTTATTATTTTCTACTTGAGCCCATGATCGAGCTTCGTTACTCTATAGACAATATCAACACGGAATAACCACGAAAATGATTCACTATCAAGATACAATCATTGAGACTGATGCAGAAGGCTATCTTTTAGATCACACTCAATGGGAAGAAGACATGATTGCCGTTTTAGCGGCGCATGAAGGCATTGATTTAACCGAAGATCATAAAGAAGTCATCTATTTTGTCCGTAACTTTTATGAAGAATTCAATACCTCACCCGCCATTCGCATGCTTGTTAAAGCGATGGAAAAAGAATACGGCAAAGAAAAAGGCAACAGTAAATATCTGTTTAAATTGTTTCCGGAAGGTCCAGCTAAACAAGCGACAAAATTGGCAGGTTTACCCAAACCCGCCAAATGTTTATAGCGATTAACGTTCGTTTATAGCAGCATTTAATGGATACGAAAATCATCAAATCGATGACTTGGCTCATAGGGTTCTCGAGTAACGTTGTCGACGACAGCGGTTCTTGGGCCCTTTTGCAATTGTGAAAATACCTCATCGATCGGTGATTCCTCACCGCATACCACAACTTCAACTCGCCCATCGGATAAATTTTTAGCATACCCGGTCAGTGAGCGTTTGAGACATTCGTTCGCGGTAAAATAACGGAAACCAACGCCCTGAACGACGCCAGATACAATCATTTTTTCACACTTCATACTTCCTCACTTAGCTAGTTATGTCTCCTCCATAGTAACGCGAGTATTGCTGCGAGCAAACCCTGCACTGATCATCTTGTGACTATCGCCATTGCGCTTGAACTATTTGCTTTTCAAAGCAAGTTGCCAGACAATACGCGCCTCTTTTATTTTCGATTTGAGTAACACTAATGACATCATCAATCCGTCTAGCCAAAGGCCGTGAAAAATCTGTATTACGTCGCCACCCATGGATTTTTTCTCGAGGCATTCAACACGTCGAGGGCACGCCCGAATCGGGCGAGACTGTTGATGTCTACGCCAACGATGGTCGTTGGTTAGCAAAAGCAGCTTATTCACCTGAATCGCAAATTCGTGCTCGGATTTGGAGTTTTGAAAAAGAGCCCATCGATCGTGATTTTTTTATCAAACGCATTCAAGTGGCACAACAATTACGCGACGACGTCATAAAACGCGATGGCCTAACGGGTTACCGTTTGCTTGCCGCAGAGTCTGATGGTGTGCCGGGTATCACTATTGACAAGTATCAAGATTATCTGGTTTGTCAGATCCTAAGTGCAGGCGCTGAATACCATAAAGACAACTTGGTGCAAGCCTTGATTCAGTGCTATCCAAATTGCCATATCTATGAACGCTCTGACGTCGGAGTACGTAAAAAAGAAGGCTTAGTCGAACGTGTCGGTGTATTACACGGCGACACACCACCTGAATCGGTGATGATTGAAGAAAATGGCGTCAAAATTAGTGTTGATATCGTCAATGGACATAAAACTGGCTTTTATTTAGATCAACGGGACAGCCGGTTACAATCGATGAAATATGTGGAAGATAAGGAAGTATTAAACTGTTTTTCTTACACTGGTGGTTTTGGCTTATATGCACTGAAGGGCGGCGCAAAGCGAGTCATTAACGCCGACGTCTCTCAACCAGCTCTAGATAGTGCAAAGTTAAATGCCCAACTCAATGAATTTGATATCAGTAAGAAACGCGCCGTATTCCTTAATGCTGATGTCTTTAAGCTACTACGCGAATATCGCGATCAAGGCACCCAATTTGATGTAGTTATTATGGATCCGCCTAAATTTGCCGAATCGAAAGCACAATTGAATGGCGCTTGTCGTGGCTATAAAGATATCAACATGCTCGCTATGCAAATATTGAAACCAGGCGGCACATTACTAACCTATTCATGCTCAGGTTTAATGGATCAAGTGCTGTTTCAAAAAATTATTGCCGATGCAGCGTTAGATGCCAAACGTACCGTCAAATTTATTGAACGATTTGAACAAGCCGCCGATCATCCTATCGACACAGCTTATCCAGAAGGTTTTTATCTTAAAGGATTTGCTTGTAAGGTATTATAAACAACTCGATGCCTAATCTTTTATAAGAGCAATAGAAACAGTCGTTCTCTATTGCTCTTTTTTATTATTTTAAGTCATCATTTCAATCATACAAATAATAATCACATGTTATTATTATTAAAATTATCATATATATCTATAAATTGTGGAATCACGATTTATTTTCGAGTATATTTGCTAGCACTTTAGTAATGTAAACCATTTCATTTTGTATTCGTACAAAACTTAGGTTATCTGTTGAGGGAGCAATGTTAGCCACATTTAAATCTGATATTCGCGGCTCTATTGGCCTTTTTAGTATCGTCGTCATTGCTAATATCCTCATTTGGGATTGGGCTCTGATTGAATTTACGCAAAGTTCTACGTTATTTGCGATGGCATCGGTATCATGGATGTTAGGTATACGCCACGCGCTCACTCCCATTCATGTCGCTGTCATTCATAACTCGACTCGCAAACTCATGCACAACCGTGCCCATGTCCCAGTCAATGTCGGCACCTACTTTTCGCTCGGTCATTCAACCATGATCATTATCATTACTATTGTGGTGAACGCCTTACTAAATCATCACCCTGCCACTACACAATCCATAATGCGGTTTTGTCATAATGCTGGACATTTTATCTGCGGCAGTTTTTTACTGACTATTGCAATAATGAATGGTATCGCGCTCAGAAAATTGTGGCGCAATTATCAAAGCGAAAAACTGAATCGCGCCAAACCAACCTCCGTTAAAACACCGCTACTAAAATTCTATTCATTTCTCGATAATCGATTGAAAACCAGTAAGCAAATGTATTTGATGGGATTCATATTTGGTTTGTGTGCAATGACAACCGCAGAACTCAGCGTCATGTCAATTGCGATATCCTACGCGCATACGGGGATTTCCATAACCACAATGGTGATTTTTTCAGCGCTCTTTACTCTGGGGATGCTGCTCGTCGATAGCATTAATAATATCGCCATTGGGCATGCGTACCGCTGGACTCTGGATAATCCATTTTTAAAGATCTACTACAACACGCTTTTAACTGGCGCTTCCATGATTATGGCTATTTACGTGGGCTCATTGTGTTTAATTTATGCTATTACCCAATATTGGCCGCTCAGCTCAACGCTCAATGCAGACTTCAACTATATTACACAAATCACCAAGCACATGGGCTTATTGATGATCGCGACACTGTTACTTTTTTGGCTCCTCGCATTCTGTCATTATCGCTGGCGTGGTTACCATAAACCGATTTATACACCTCAATGATCATCGAATATTCTCATTGAGGTGTCCTCGCCACAGCGTGTGATTATAATACGGCCTGCCACACTTGTTCAGGTAATAAATAGACACCAGGCGCATGGTGCGCCTCTGAACTGACAATATGACCAATTCCTGCCACCATGACCGCCAAGGTCACATCAAAGGCATTCAAACTATCGCCATAACCCGCAGTAAGATTAAACATAGAACCATTTGCTAATAGGTAGACCGTCTTACTATTCCATGTATAGGCATTGATATACGGCATCGGTTCACTCATTTCCGCGGAGGATTGCAAGTAATCAACCGCAATTTCTTTCGCCACATGACCGACATTTAAAACAAAGACACCCGACTTCATCGCATTCAAATGATCAGGGCTAATGACATTTTCCGCACCAGTCGCGGTTGCAAACACATCGCCATATTGCACCGCATCATCAAGTGTAACAACATGCCAACCATCATATTTTGCTTGCAACGCTCGGGCAGGATCGCACTCAACGATCTTGACTTGGCCACCATAAGCACGTGCCGATGCTGCAGTTCCCTGACCTACCAAGCCATATCCAATAACAATCACCACTTTTTCATGGAGCGTTAAGTGCGTTGTTTGAAAAAAAGTATGCCAAGCCGTGAGTCCTACCATATGACGATTATGTAATCCTTCCTTCACCGGTAAGTCATCCCAATTGAAAATAGGATACTGTGGAGTCATCCCTTGCAAGCGGTTAATCCCCGACCCTGTTGCCTCTAAACCTGCTCGGACTGTCGATGAGCCGCCAGTTTGGTGGAGGCAAGTAGTCAGATCGGCGCCCATTTCACACAAATGTGTCGGTTGCCAAGCCAATGCATTATCAAAAGAACGCTGCCAATCGCAATTGTCCATATCGCGCCATGCATCGCCTACCGCACCTTTACGCTTTAAATAGTCAACAACTTCATCTTGCACAGTCGTTGGGTTACACGTGGTCAAATAGACGGCGGCACCTTTATCTAACAGTCCAGCCACCAGCGGTGCCATTTTTAAATCTAAGTGCATGTTGCATGCTAAGCGCACTTGGCTTAAATCAGGTAATGCCTCTAAGGCCTTTTCGGTACGTGTAAGGTGTTGGGTTGCCCAACGCAGTTCAGCGGTAAAGTCCGTGTACATTTGCTTCCTTCCAATCAAGTAATTCAATTTAATTCAGTAGGTTACTATATACGAAAGTCGATCCATCGCCTAGAGAGCATTAGGATCGACCCTGATTATTTTATTGGGAACCTATGATTTAAAGACGGGTAAGGACATACCGTCTTTAACTAAGTGTTGACTGGCTTTTTGTACCACAGTGCTGATTGGACACAGGGTACCAACGTCGGTGTTGCGACACCCCGGTAGCTGCAAATCGGCATGTAATAGTGGATGCGCGCGGTCTAATGTCGTTAGATTTCTCCATTGATCGAGACCACGAGCAGAGAAACGCACTCGTACCCACACTTGAGAGCTGTTCGATTGATGAAAACGAGCCAAACCCAGAGTGCCTCCCGGTGGTATGTCGTTACTCGGGTACCCTGAAAGTGTCCAAGAAAAGCCCAGTAACGTTTGCAGTTCTGCAATGTTTGAATCATGCCCCACCAACATAACGACACGACGCGCTAGGCGTTTATCTCCCGGCCATTGCGATTGTAACGACGTTCCTGCGGTTAACGCAGACAACACTTGGCGCATTAATAACGACCCGCTGTGCGATGCAAATTCCAACGTATCCAGTGCGTAATTGTATTGTGCGGCATGAATCGCCATAAAGGCTTTGACCGCTTGCGCGTCGGCAGCGTGTCCAAATGCTACCTGTTCAATCGGTAAGTTATCACTATATTGTAAGCGAATGGTTTCCCCTATCGTCGCACCGAGCTTGCCTGGCCCTGTTAACTTCGGCTTACCTGTCGATTTAAAGGCCACTCCCCATGGATTATCGAGAAACGAACAGGCGTCTGCTGCACATACCGTAGATCGCAATAATTCCACCGCATCATGATAACGAGCTTGAGCTTGCTGTGGCGAGCCCATCCTAGCCATGATCTGCTGGCGCATGATGTCTTTATCCATATGCGCTGCGTGCAGATGATATAATTCAAACAGCGGCCCATATTTCGCCTTCACGCTCAATGGCGCCACGCCGCAGCCCGGAAACATACCATCCGCCATGGCTTTACCCGTTGCTTTAATACGCTGCTGCGGGCTGGTCCACAAAAACACGTCATCGCTACTCGCGCAATCGGCCGCCATCGCCAACCCCTCACGCTTCCACTCAGCCAATTGATAGCGCCCTTGCTGCCACATCCCGGTATAACCGTGTCCCGTTAGGTGACCATCCGCGACGGTAAAGCGTGGCCAAGCTTTATGGGTACCTTTGTCCAATTTTTCGCTATTGGTTTGTGGCCGTACACCATGTCGGGTGACAGTGACCACTTTATCTAACGTATAATCACTCGCCTGCACTGATGCCGCGACACTCGCCAAACCGACAACAAGCAATGTCAGAGGTTTTTTGGTTAAATACCACATACTGTTACTCCTAAAATTTGTATTTTAAGCCGACTTCAAATTCAGTCTGGCGACGGTCATTACTTTTACTCACCGATTCATTGGTCAATTGTAAGTATGGAGCTAAAGCGTGAGTGACCGGATAAGCGAACGTGATCGATTGTTCGTAATCATGGTGACTGCGATTAAATAACACGGAATCTCCATGGTAATAGCTATATTTGTAATCAATGTCCATTTGGCGGAATTCTGTATTCACTCCAATATCAATACGATGCTTCTTACGGGTTTCTTTATAAGCATAATCAGCAATTTCATAACGATAGCGGCTCGTCAATGTGAGTGCTTTCACAATCTTATATTTGAATTTAATGAACGGTTTATATTTATAGCTATCTTGCTTACGAGCCCAAGAAAAACCTGGTTCAACCGTCAAACGCTCAGCCGCTGCCAGTGGGTAGCTCACTTTTAACTTAGTTTCATGCCAGCGGTCATCATGAAATGCGATACCTGCGTCGCCACTGTCTTCGTCGTGAGGCTCAAATTTTAACGCAGCAGAAAGCTTGGGCCCCGCGCTAAAATGATGGCTCACACTGATTTCATCGGTGTGGGATTTTGAGACATCTTCGTATTTATGGCTATAAGAGATACTCGTTGCTTGAGCATCCAGAGCAGCCATCATACTGCATATTGCCAGCGGCCATATCCATGTTTTTTTCATACTTGGTTCCTATCCATTTGCATGTTGTCAGCGTGCTCAATCAGGACACGCTTATTAAGTTAATCAATATTCAGGCGTACACATTCCGCCTAGCTGAGTACGCACACTTAGCTTGGTGAAAGGTTGTTACATAAAAGGAATGAAGCGCTCAGCTGACCGCTCCATCGACTGTGTCGGCTAGCCGGGCCGCACTGTTTTACGCCACACAGGCGGAGCGGTGAATAACTGCTTTAATGGGGGTTTCTCTAGTGTTTCAGGCATCAGCAACTGATTGATGGCGGCCGCCATGTGCTGTAACGGCTGAGCAAACGTGGTCAATTGATACCCTCCCCAGCCAGCTTGTTCGATATCGTCAAACCCTACGATACAAAGATCATCGGGAATACGTAAATTGAACTCATAGCGTGCGACATCAATCACGCCACAGGCCACCAAATCAGTGACACAAAATATCCCATCTGGACGCTGACGACTTGCCAGTAACTGACGCGCCATACTCACGCCACCTTCATAAGATGTCGTCTCACAGCGGTGTACTGAACATGCCTCTCCGCTATGCTGCGCCGCTTGTAAAAAACCATGCTCGCGACTCACGATACTCGGCGACTGGACCTTTGATGAAATCAGCGCGATATTGGCGCACTTGGCACGAGTTAACATAAAATAGGCATCGCTCATGGTCGTGCTGTAATCAATCCCCACATGATCCACCCCCTCAAACTGGCCTAGACGATTGACTAACACGACTTGCTGGCCACTTTGTACGCATTGCTCGACTAACGACGCTTCCGGAGCGCCCGATAATACGACAGTGGCGGCGGCGCGATAATTTAACGTTTGTTTAAGCGCTTGGTTGGCACTAGCCTCTCCTCCCGCGGTATTTATCACCATAACGGCACGTTGCGATTGCTGTAACTGTCGCGTTAATTGATCCAAAAGACTGGCTTGGTAAGGTTGCGCCAATTTACCGCCTAAGATACACACTGGCCGACTCTCTTCTTTGGATAAGCCTCTTGCCAACATATTGACGTGATAATTGAGAGCCTCAGCCGCAGCTAAGACTTTACGCCGTGTTTCTTTGGACACACTGCATCCGGGAGTGAAAGTACGAGATACCGCCGAGCGCGACACTCCGGCTTGCCGAGCGACATCACTAGCCGTGGCCACTTGACTGCATTTCATCTTGTGCATCGCTTATATTCCCTTTACTGAAGGGGCGATGGTTAAGTCATCAACTGGCGTTGCTTGACCTAAAGTAGACTTGGCCACGCATGTGTCATCAATGCCAGAGCACTCAAGCGCAATCGGTCTACAGTAACGCCTGACAGCCTGATGCATAGCTATCGCATGTTCACCTAATGCAATTAACTCCGGTTTTGGTGTTTCATGCCATTCTTGCGGATGCAGTTGGCGCTTATCACGAATATGGCAAATAGCGGCTTGTAGTGACGGAAATTGTAACGGGCATTCCAAATGCAAAAAAACCGCGACAATAATCACCGAACGACTGCGACCACCACGACAATGAACTAATACATTCCCGTGATCGTGATGGCGGTAGGATGGCTTGTTCGGTAAACGCTGTAATAGTGCGGCTCGCAGTATTTGATAGCCTGCATATACCTGTTCGGTGCTGTTACCCGGTCCATCAATCAACCCTAATTTATAATATCGTACGGCTCCCGCCCCATGCATGACCCGTTGCCCAGTCATGTCTTTCCCCGGTTCAGTGACCCAATCAATATCTAAATTGACGGCGCAATTAACGACCGTTTTAATACCATGCTCAGCGAGCAAAGCAAGGTCGGTTGCGCCAGTTGCTCCACCAATGTAAATGTCAGTATTCCATCCCGGTAACTGATGATAAATCAAACTAAGGAGAGGACGAGCAAAGTGCGGCGTGGCATGTTTCTTCGCGACTTTGCGGGGCGACCCGAGTAACGGTATATGAGTTATTGACGCGAGCTGCGATGCAAACACAGGCGTGGCTGCCAGTATACTGCCACCGGAGAAAATATCGCTCATCGCTTGGGGGTATTCCCCTGTCATGCCTTTTGCTTCGCGCACCATTAATAATCCCGCTAAACAATCCCACGCATTCATATGTAACTCGATGTAGCCGTCAATTCGCCCTTCTGCCACCCAAGCCAGAGCTAATGCCCCCGATGCACCTCGCCGTACATTAGCACCACAATCGAGCATCGCGGAAAGCGTGGAGAGATACCGCGACTGAGGCACCCGCGGCGACCAACCCAGTTCGAAGGTTGCGGCTTCCAAAGACAAGGTTTGCGAGACCGCCATCAGCCTGTCATTTTTATAGGCAGTTGACCGGCGCCACGCCGGGCTCGGTAGAGCTCATGACTCACAGGGTTGTAAATCGCTCCCAACTCTGTCACTCCCGCATATACAAATGCAATCGATACGCAGAAATGCTCGATTCCTCGGGCAAAATTGGCCGTACCATCAATGGGATCAATCACCCATATCGCCTGATCATCCCCGCTGCGATTGCCCGATTCCTCGCCTAATACCGCATCGTGGGGAAACTGTGCGCGCAATGCGTCAATGATAACCCCCTCAACTTGTCCATCCGCCTCGGTTAAATAATCTTGGTTGCCCTTCAACTCAAACTCACCAGCTGAACGTGAGTGAAACAATGCCAATGCCAATTCACCGGCTTGCTTAATAATGCTCGTGAGCGCGGCTTCACGCTTCGCAAGATACTGATTCAAAATCACTTCCTCATAAAATCTTCATCAATGAAGCAAGACGCCATATTGCCCTGCTCCTCACGCGTTATTGCATGTAGCTCAACGTCCATAAATCTTGCCAATCTTGGCGATGTTCCCAATCGTATTTTATCGTTTGTAGATTGAAGTCCATTAGCTGCTCACGATGGGCTTCAATTCCTGATGCTTCGTTACTCGGCAAATGAACATAACGATTGGTGGACATTTTTCCATCCACACTTTGCGGAGCAATACCTTGCTCGGTGAGGACGTAATGCATAAATAATTTCGCGGAGGCTTTGTGCTGCGAGCCTGTGGCGATAACGCCCATACTCGGGTATTTCCACCCCATGACGGGTACGACTCCAGTACACAGTCCCAGCGTCATACCTTGCTTGTTTTTACGAAATTTAGCCGTCGAAATCAGTCCCACAAAATCTTGCTTCGCATCTGGCGAGCCTATCGCCGCCGCCGAATCTGAATCAGAGTGCGTCAGCAACGGACGGTTATGAGCCAACCGTTTGACAAATTCAGCCATCGCACTCGCTTCATGGGTCATGAGTGGTTTAGAAAACTGCATTTGATACGCTTGACGCAATTCCCCATCTGCATGCTCGGCCATTTGATTGAACCAGTCTGTATAGGCGGGCTTACCCGTAGGATCTTGCATTGCCACATGTCCCTGCCATTTGGGTAGCGTTAACTGCCATAAGTTAGTGATCGGACAGGTGGCATGATGCGCGGTGTTATAGGCCAATACATTCGGAGCGAGTACGACCGCCAATGGATTTTGATAACGTTTCGCTACCTTAGATTGCATATCATGTGGCAGATAAGAAACCACAACATGATGCGCGAGCAATTGCATTGATGCCGCTGGCGCATCCTCCACTAAAGCAACATCCGCTCGAACATTATGCGCTTTGGCTTCACGGCTCATAATGTCAATAATTTGCGGTGCTTTCGCTTTAATGCCAGTGGCGTGGATGTGGTATTTTTGCCCGAACGCGTTGGCTTGCTGAACAATTTTGCCTGTCGAGGCATAAATCGTGAGTTGCCCTTCTTGCTGAGCCGCATGAATCAACTGCGCGAGTTCATCAGATTGCGCGGCGTATGCCTGATGGCCGACGCTAACCGCTACCATCGCGGTTAGACACGATCGTATCGCTTTTAAAGTCATCGTAATATCCTTAATGTCATCATTGATTCAGTTCACTCTCTGTATGTGTTAGCCAAATTGGTAAATAGGCTTGAGGGAGGAAGAAGAAATTAAATCAAGCTGAGAATGACCACTCAGCTCACACGGCTGAAATATCCGTTGATGGTCACTATCAAACAAGTGCAATTCAGAAGTTGGCAATATCGCGTAAACCGTATACTCTAAAGCAAACGTGGGTAATCGATTGGTACAACAGCGCAAGGTATCCTCACCAGCAGTCAATTCGATGATCCAGTTACCACCAGTGGGAATAATGCTTTCTACTATCATCGGTAAAGCATCTGGTCTCGCGCTGGTGGCGATATCTATCACTTCTGGGCGTATCCCGCACCACTGGCTACTGGGTGCGATGCAAGTCAATGCTTGAATATGTTGGACTAACAACGAATGGTGGTTTTGCATATCAATCATATTCATAGGTGGATGACCGATGAATTCAGCCACAAAGCGATTGGTTGGCGTCGCGTATATCTCATTGGGCGTGCCAACCTGTTGCAATTGCCCTTTACTCATTACGGCAATACGAGTGGCGAGCGTCATGGCTTCCCATTGATCATGGCTCACAAATACAATGGTTGTCCCATAGCTCTGATGTAAGCGACGTAACTCATTACGCATCTCTAGCCGCAGTGTTGCATCCAAATTCGATAACGGTTCATCAAGCAACAGAACTTTCGGGTTGACGGCGAGCATGCGTGCCAATGCCACACGCTGTTGCTGTCCCCCAGAAAGTTGGGCGGGATAGCGCGTCGCGTACTCGCTAATGCGTAATTTATCCATCACGTCTCGGCAACGCTGCTGACGCTCTGCGAGCGGGACTTTCTTAAGCTTTAAACCAAATGCCACATTTTGCTCAACGGTCATGTGGGGCCATAGCGCATAACTCTGAAACACTAAGCCAATTTGGCGCTGCTCTGGTGGAACAAATCGACCTTCCGCCACCGAATCAATCACGATATCGTCAAGGACAATCCTGCCGTCACTGATGGATTCAATCCCCGCGATCATTCTTAAAATCGTCGTTTTTCCACACCCTGATGGGCCGAGTAAACAAAGAAACTCGCCATCGTTAACCGTGAGGTTTAATTGATCGACTGCTGGCGCATCATTGATGTGGTAACGTTTGGTTAAGTCATTTAAATGGATGGATGGCATACTAATTCTCCAGTCCGGCAGCGAAAGAATTACCAGACAATGTTTGGATGGCGACGGTTCCCAGCCACGCAATTAACGCAATCATAAGCACCACAGCATTTGCCGCTTGGTCATAGTTATAATCGATTAAACGCAGCGAGTAAGTGGTGAGGACATCGGTAGAAGGAATCGCGAGAATAATGAACAAGCTCACGCCTTTAATTCCGGAGATAAACGGCAGCAAAATCCCGGTCACTAAAGGCCCTTTTTGAATTGGAATAATAATGTGGGTAATACGCGTCAACCAACCTGCACCGGCAAGCTGCGCGGCTTCTTCAGGCTCTTTTCCCAATTGAGTCATCGCCACAATCCCCGACCGACTAGCATAAGGCATCTTTTCTGCAACCAGAGCAATTATCAATAATAAGGGAGTGCCATATAAAGCGGGAATAGGCCCATGAGATTCGGCAAATAACGATAAAAACGCTGCGGCGAAAGCGATACCGGGCACTAAGTAAGGCAAAAAGGTAATTTGGCGAAGAAAACGACTGACAGGCTGAAATGAACAGCGCATCACAGTATAACCAACCAGTAGCCCCAGAATCCCTGAAGCGATAGAAGCGCTACCGACGATCAAAAGCGTGCTGCCCATCGCGTGCCAAAAGTCAGGCGTCAGTAATATGCCTTGCTTTAATGCGACCGTATCGAGTTGACGCCCGACCCAAAAGTCCCAAGTAAAGTTATTGAATGTAAATCTACCCGGCAAAATCATAACCGTGGATAAAAATAACGTCGCAAGAGGAATGATGACCCCTACCGCAATAAAACTTAAAGGCAGTATCGCGGCTATTCTGCGCCACCGTCCAAGCGACGACACTCTTTCCATGCCACCTTTACCACCGATGGTAATAAAGCGTTTCGCTTCACGCATCATTCGCAAGTCCAACAGTAAGGTCAGCATCCCCATCAACATAATCACCAATGCAATGACGGCGGCGACTCCATTTTGGCGAGAGTTCAGTGAGCGATAGAGTTGGGTAGACAAGGTATCAAAGTGCACGGGTAGACCGAGGATATAGGGAATCGCAAACTCACCAATACAATCTGCAAAAATTAATAATGCCGCGGACATTAGTGCAGGACGCATCATGGGCAAAATAATTGACCATGCAATGGTGCGCCGCGACGCGCCAAGAATTCGGGCACAATCTTCTAATTGACTATCAAACCGCTTAATCGCGTTACCCACAATCAGAATAACCATCGGGGTGAAATGTAATGTAAGAATGGTGATGGTGGGTACATAGCCATATGCCAACCAGTTCGGGGTATCAATCCCCATACTCGTTAGCCAACCAGGCTGACCACCAACGACGTCATTTTTAAAGACTGTTTTCCACGCCAACGCAAACGTCCATGACGGCAGCATAAAAGGGACAATGAGCGTTGTCAGAAACCATTTTCGCCCTGCAATATCAGTACGATTGACTAACCACGCTAACGTAACCCCGATGATCACACTAAATACGACTGTGGAACTAGCAATGACCACTGTATGAATCAATGGCCTCCATAGCAGCAGGTCTGACATCCGTGACCATAATGTGCGCATCAAATAGTAACCCGTCCACGTCCCTTCCACTGCGTGGGTACGCATTGCATCCCCGACCTGAACAATACCAGCATTAAGCATAATTGAGACAACAGGGGCCAAAATCACATACGTGAATAGACTCACTAAAATCAAACCCATCCAATTTGCAGGCTCACGATAAGAGAAAGCAACCGTGTGCTTAATCCTTGCTTTCCATAAGAGCATCGCTTGGGTATTGCTCATCCTTTCCACCGTAAAACTCCAAATCAAGGTATTGAATTAATGAGCTCTTAGGCTAAAAAAGTTATATGACAATTCCATGATGTTTTTGCACACGTGTGCAATAAGTTTTTATGACAGAAGTGTAAAGACAGAGGGTTGCTACGGTAAAAAGCAAAGATACATAAAGAGAAAGGAGACGCGATGATCTCCTAAAGGGGCAAGTTAATTAAAGTGGCAGCAATAAAAATCCGTTGATGGGTGTTTTGGGTTGGGCCTTAGATATTGCCAACCTTGGCGCTGATAGAAACGCAGTGCAGGAGTATTATCACGGCTCACCGATAACACCGCACGAGTGCATCCAGCCGACGATAAGGTTTGCCGGATATACTGCTGTAAATACTTAGCTAACCCTTGTCCACGAAAATCAGGCGTAAGATAGATGAGATGGACATAGCCCGTATTGGGTTCAGGCTCGGGAGAGAAATGACGAAACTCTAGTTGTCCAACAAAGCGACCTTCAATCCAGACATGCACATAATACCATCCGACCTGAGCACTGCGCTTAATAACCCTCAGGTCATAACCATCCAATAACTGTTCCACTCCGTCATAGGTTCCAAATGAACAAAAGTAAGCGTCACGCCGCGCCTCAATGCATCGGTTAATATCACTCAAGACATCGACTGGTTTAAATATCATATCCATCATCACTCCCCACCTTTTATCCTTATCGATGTCTCATCAAAGCCTGCTCATTCAGTTAATCACGCCGTTATAGTCTTGGCCTAAAAGGATAAGGGCGCGGCATACGCATGACACCGATAAGACATCACTCTAAACATCGAGGTTTCTAAGGGAAAAATGATGGCTAGCAATATGAAAGCCTTCTCTTAAATAAAATCGATGGGCAGCAAAACGTTCAACACCAGAATCTAAATGGATTTGTTCACCCCCGTTTTCTTTCGCATATTGCTTAAACCATGACATAAGGAAACGCCCTACGCCGCAAGAACGATGCTGATCATTGGTCACAAGATCATCAATATAAATCGCTTTACCCCACCCCAGTTTTTCGCACCAGCAAAAACCAGCCACCGCCAGTATTTCAGAGTCAGAAACAACATAAACAACCTGATAGCCTTGTTGACGCTGTTTTTCTACTTGTGCGGCCAAGGTTGCTAACGTGTAGGTGGGGCGTAATTGCAGTAACACGGCCAACACCGCGTCGTATTCGAGGTTATTGGTCAAAAACCGAACGTCCATAGGCATCGTGCATATCCTTATTGTCGTCTATCAATGGAAAACTATCTCTCGATGCACTCTACAACGATGAATCATAGGCGCCAAGAGATTTATCACCGCGATAAAGTGTCGCTATATCGTGATATGTCTTAGTATTCACAGGCACTTATCGGCTATCTTAAAATCGGCACTCTAACCACTATCAAAAATTAATGTGACGGTTGTAAAGCTAAAATCGCATCGGCAACCTTGAGAAATTGGATTTTAATAATACATACCTGCTGATGACTAAACTCATGCGCTTGAACAAGCTCGGTAATTTGCTGCAAAGTCACTGTCTTCTGTGGTTCGAAGTATAGAGTAAGATCTTCCTTCACTATCAATAATACAATCATGTTCAGTGAAAATTAATTCATCACACTCATGAATGAAGGCTTGGTAAGAAGCAATAAATAACAACTCATCATCGCCTTCGAGTTTGAGTAGGCACGGCCACGCAATAGCTGAATAATGTCTATCGGTGATTGTTTGTTGATTATCACGCATCGATTCGATATTCCATCGCTTGATGGTCGATCCCCGCCTCGACAAAGCTATCGCCATATTCGTGAAAGCCCAACTTTTTATAAAACTCAATGGCTGAAGATTGAGCATTTAGATAGGCTCTCGGGTAGTTTTTTTGTTTGGTGGCATTGAGCAATGTACGCATGACCTCACCGCCAAGACCCTGACCACGGAAAGCAGATATCACCGCAACACGGCCAATATGTCCATCCGCCAGTATGCGACCAGTCGCCGCTGCTTGGTTATTCACAAAAACCAACACGTGCAACGCATCATGGTCTAACCCATCATGTTCTATCGACGTGTCGATACCTTGCTCAGTGACAAACACCCCATCTCTGACCGAACGTATATAAGGCGCGTATTTCTCATTAAACTCAGTCGTTACAGAGCGATAACTCATCATTACATCTCGACGCAAAAGCGTATTAAAAGGATTAACAATCAGTAAAATATCACGATTTTATAACAACCTGAAGTCATCAATTTCAAAAAAATAGCCCTGCGATGCGGGCTATTTTTGAGTAGATTGTAACCTTGTTTAACCGCATCTATTCGCGAATTACACTTTAAACTTCCCGACTAATTCATACATGCGATCGGATAGCTGACGGAATTCTTCAGCACTGTCTAGCTGTCCTTGCGCTTCATGAGTCAACTGGTTGGCAATATCATTAATCTGTATAGTATTGGTGGTAACATCTTCGCATACACAAGATTGCTCTTCGGTTGCTGTCGCAATCTGAATAGAAGTACCTTTAATTTTATCAATCGCATGAGATAGCATTGTTAGACTTTCACTGGCTACGTTCGCTTGTTCGACAGCGCTGTCGGTCATGGATTTACTGTTTTGCATGACATTTGCCGCTTGTTGTGTCGTCGTTTGTAGTTCCAGAATCATGTGTTGTATTTCTTCTGTTGAAGACGTCGTTTTCTGTGATAAGTTACGAACTTCATCTGCCACAACCGCAAAGCCTCGGCCATGTTCTCCGGCTCGCGCCGCTTCAATCGCAGCATTCAGCGCCAGTAAATTGGTTTGCTCTGCAATCCCTTGAATAGTCGTAATAATAGCGGTGATGTGCTGAGAGTTATCATTAAGTTTACCGATAATATCGTTGGTATTACGTACTTCCACTGCTAACGTTTCTATCGACTCGCGCGTGTTCTCTACCACGGCTTTACCATCATTACACGCTGTCGAGCCTTCTTCGGCAACGCTTGCAGCCTGCTCAGAATTCGACGCAATTTCAGCGGTCGCTTTCGACATTTCGCTGATAGCATCAGTAACCAGAGTGACTTTTTCCAGCTGTTGTCTGGAGTTATCTTGCCATTGATGGGCTTTCGTGGTGGTGGATTCTGCCATCACTTTTAATTGTGTACTTAATCCAGACACTTCTCTGATTAAAGTAGCAAGCTTATCGACGAAGCGATTAAACGCTGTTGATAACTCCCCGACTTCATCTTTACTTGACGCATCGAGTTTTACTGTCAAATCCCCTTGGCCTTGAGAAATTTGTTGCAATACCTGTGTGACATTATTAATTTGCGAGGTAATCGCCCGTGCGACGAATATCGCCATTAGAATAAAGATGAAAACCAACGGAATTGTGATTGCGGCTGTGATGTAACTTTGTCGTTTTGCCGCTGCATATACTTCCGATTGCGGAACCATCGCCACAAAGTGCCACCCAAGCGCTTTGGAAGTAATTACCTGACCAAAATACGCGATATTATTACGCTCTACCTCAAACAGTCCTTTTGGATGTTGAGTAAGAATATTGAAAAACGGTGTGTTGACTTTGTTTATCGATTTAAACGTATTATCAGGGTGTAACGAATCGACTAAGATATTGTCATTATCTTCAATTAATACAATAAAGCCTTTCTCACCAATGGTGATATTTTTTACGATGTCAGTCAGTTCATTCACCGACACATCAAAGCTTACCACCCCAACAGACTTGCCTTGATCGTTTTTTAACGCCTGTGTAACGGCGATATAAGTGGCATCATCCCCCGCCCAATAATACGCATTGGTGACCACGGGTTTACCGTCCCCCGCCATTGCTGATTTATACCAAGGTCTGACTCGAGGATCATAAGGTTTGGTTAAAGTACTGCCAGGCCAATCAATATAGCCGCCATCTTCGCGTCCACTATATACATACGCGAGGTTCTGATGAGAATCTGCAAAACGCTTAAACAATGACCAAACCTCACCCGATTTGCCGGGTAAAGACTTCCAGTCAGAGAAAGCATTAATACCTTGCTGGGTGGTAAAGTTAGGCGCATCTGGGATCTCATTTTTAACGATTGGAAGTTGAGCTAAATAAGTAATATTACGTTTCGCATTTTCGAAAAACATCGTAAACGCTCGGTCAACTTGAATAATTTCTTTATACGTCGCTTTCTTAAATTGTTCTTTGGCGACTTTACTCGCCTCATTAATCGACAACGATGCTAAAATCCCAGTTGGAACGATCACCGCAATAGTAAACGCAATAATCAATTTAGTTTTTATTTTCATAAGTTATACCATCTTATTCGGCCAAATCATCAAGGCAGGATATCGAGCATAGAATCAGTTGCCTTAGGGTTTTATGAGCTGAATGATGCATATCCAGCTTAAATGCTTTAACGAGTTCTCTAACCAATAGCAATAATATTCATAATAATTATGCTTTTAGTATAGTGCTAAGCGGGTATAACGTACTTAAATTAGTCACTACAGATCACAAATTTAAAAATCTGACCAATACTGTATCAACACTGTCGTTATACAGTTGATTTTGTTTCAAATTGCTTAAAATCCACGCACTTTCATAGCAAAAGTCCAACCAAAGTCTCGTAGAAGATAAATTATGCATTCATAGAAGTAATATGTTTTAAAATCTGTATTAATTAACCTATACTTAGCCGACTTTATAGCTGTTTAAAAGGAGAGACTGGTGAGCAGTGACCACAACAATGATGATAATGGTGGCATCCCGCGTCCTACGGGGAAAGCCAACCCAATAAATACTGATTACACTGTAGGCCAGGACAACGTTGTGTTGTCGCTAGGACCATTCGGTTTAGATATCCATAACCGAGTGTTTGCGATATCTGGTTTAGCTATTGTTCTTTTTGTATTTACAACGTTAGTCTTTCCTAGTCAGGTTGAGTCGCTATTTGAATCAACTAAAGCGAGTATGTTCTCGACATTTGACTGGTTCTTCATCATGTCTGGTGACTTCTTTGTGATTGCTTGTATTGCTATCGCGCTGTCCCCGCTAGGTCGTGTAAGAATCGGTGGTACTGATGCAACTCCCGATTATTCCTATTCTGGCTGGTTAGCAATGCTATTTGCCGCCGGTATGGGGATCGGATTAGTCTTCTTCGGTGTGTCAGAACCAATGTCTCATTTCAGTACAGCCCTTGGAGGTACTGCGATGGAAAATGGCATTAGAACTGACTGGGCGCCTCTTGGTGGCGCATTAAATGATCCAGAACTAGCACGTAAGTTAGGAATGGCATCAACCATTTATCACTGGGCATTACACCCTTGGGCAATCTATTCTCTGTTGGCGTTAGGATTAGCGATCTTTTCGTTTAACAAGGGATTACCTCTCACTATGCGTTCAGTTTTCTATCCACTTTTTGGAGAACGTGTTTGGGGATGGACCGGTCATATTATCGACATTCTTGCGGTTATCGCCACTGTCTTTGGCTTGGCAACGTCGTTAGGATTTGGCGCATCACAGGCAGCAACAGGCCTTAACTTTTTGTTTGGTGTCCCTTTGACGGATACAACCAAAGTCGTGTTGATCGTATGTATTACCGCTTTAGCGTTAATGTCTGTACTGGCTGGTATGGATAGCGGCGTAAAACGGTTGTCTGAAATCAATATGATTGTGGCAGCTGTATTGCTGGTATTTATTGTATTTGCTGGCCCTACAATGCAAATCCTAAGTGGATTTTTCACTAACCTTGTCGGCTACGTGGAATACTTACCGCAATTATCTATGCCGTTTGGCCGTGAAGATGTGAATTACTCACAAGGTTGGACTACCTTCTACTGGGCTTGGTGGATATCTTGGTCACCATTCGTGGGGATGTTCATCGCACGTGTCTCTCGCGGACGCTCAGTGCGAGAGTTCATTATCTGTGTCATGCTGATTCCATCACTAGTGTGTGTATTCTGGATGACAGCATTTGGCGGTACAGCCATTGATCAGTATGTCAACAGTGGCTACGAAGCGGTTAAAAATGCGGAGCTATCACTAAAACTATTCAAAATGTTAGAAATCATGCCTTGGCATTCTATTACTTCATTTGTTGGAATTGTGTTGGTGATCGTTTTCTTCATTACATCATCAGACTCGGGATCACTGGTTATTGATACGATTGCTTCTGGCGGTAAAGTAGAATCCCCCACTGCACAACGCGTATTCTGGTGTACTTTTGAAGGCTTAGTGGCTATTGCCCTGATGCTTGGCGGTGGTTTGGCCTCAGCTCAAACCATGGCGATTGCTACGGGCTTCCCTTTTACCATCGTACTAATCATCGCTACGATTTCATTGGTGAAAGGGTTAATGTCCGAACCTAGAGCCAAGAAAATCATCAATACCAAGAGTTAATGTCGATCGCTTGCTTTAAATGATCGTGAACACTCTAGTTAAAGGCCTCATTCAGAGGCCTTTTTTTATGTTGCTCTTGCGGACAACCATGAAGAACGCAGACATTTTGAACCCACCCTGCATTTATGTTAATATTTATGCAATTAAATAATAAAGGAGATATATTTTGGGTTCACGAGCGAGATTCTCACTCAGTTCCATCAAAGAGCACTTAAGGCCACTTATTCGTTTACCGCACCTTGATACTTGTTCCTGACATAACTTATCTAACTTTGTTTCGGCGCTGCCGATTCACAATGAGTAGAGTTTTTGGATATGTCAGTTTTTAATCATCAAACACCTTTCAAATCCAGACACCACCTACTCCGATAACAATGAAAAAAGGAGTCAGTTATGTCTGCAATATCAAACTACAAAACACAATTTATTCTTATGATTTTTAGCGCTGTCGCGCTAAGCGGTATTCTGCTGGGTTTTGATACCTCAGTGATGTCGACGATCATCGCATCAATTTCTCACCAATTTCAATTGAGCTCTCTTAGCTTGTCTTGGGCGATGTTCAATATTGGTATCGGCGCAATAGCCGGTGCGTTTGGCGCCAGTTGGCTAGCTGCGCGTCTGGGCCGAAAGAGCACAATGCTACTAGCGAGTGTGTTATTTTTCGTCGCATCGCTAGGCTCTTCACATGCCGACACTTTTTCTTGGTTTGTATTCTTTAGAATTGCAAGTGCAATGTCTGTGGGCATTGTAGCTGTTGTCTTACCCTTATATGTGAGTGAGGTGATTCCGAGAGATGAGCACGGTAAGCTTAATTGGTTACAAAGTGGCACTCTAATCACCACATTAGTCGGCCTATTTACGCTTGGTTTTTTCTTGGCATATCAAATTCCGACGGCATCGCAAACATGGCACGGTTTACTTCAGTTGGAATTATACCCATGTTTTCTTTTTGCAAGTGTCATTTTATATATGCCCGATTCACCACGTTGGCTGGCAATGGTACAACGCCAAAATGATGCATTCTTAATGCTAGAAAAAATGGTGGATGTTCACTACGCCCAAGTTATGCTGGTTGACATTGAAGCCTCACTAAAAGAAAGAGACTTAATCACAAAAGAGCCAGTATCCATGCTAACGCTCATGAAACAATCTTACTTTTGGGCATTTACATTATTTGGGCTCAGCGTTGCTTTAATACAACAATTTGTCGGTACTCTCGATTGGACTGTATTTTCTTCGACATCAATGAGTCAGTGGTTTGGCTATACTGATACCATGATCTTCATGGCAGCATGGATTGCAGTATTTCCACTCTCAGGCTATCTATCCTCACGCCAATATTAGCGTGAGGTCTCATATTGAACTCAATCAATGTGACCAAGGCCTGATATTACCCTTAAAGCATTCGTCGCTACTCTAAAGAAGTGAGAATATTATTACTAACGAATAAATCGGATAAGTAATGAGGGTAGCCATGGATCATTTAAAAACGCAGCAACCACAAGATGGTATGTGGACACGTATGTTTCATTTACTTGCCCAAGCAGGTCAAGCATCACAACCCTTTGAGGGCAGTGAACTCTTGATTGAAACGTATCACGATAATGATGAAGCGTATCACTCCGTATTTGAGCAAGAGATACCAAACAAGTAACAAACCATCTCTATATAATAAAGGCACCTTCTAGGGTGCCTTTATTATATCAGTGCTCAAGCCTACTTCGCGCTAACATGCATCCTCGACGTCTTCTAATAATTCGCGTGTGATTATTTTTTCTTTAACTTTGCTTTCGTCGCGATTCTGATGAAGCTTTGCCCTAGCCCGATAAGCCAAATTCTCTAATGTGGTGCCTTGCAGTTTCAATAGCTGATGAAACATCGGATATAACTCTCCAAGCGCCTGGTTTAATCCATCATCCACCGCTTGCAAAGCTTTGGTGGTCAAGCGCTCAACTTCAATATTAACGGCGTCACCACCGAATTTCATGTCCATGATTTGAGTATTGGTTGGGGTTGCATCAATCGTGACTGTCATGAGTTCAGCAAAATCGTCAACCTGCTCCACAACGCCTTTCATGCCATTCACCGCCAAATACGCGTCTGGAACAAGACTTTTAAGCCAATGATTGCTAGAAGGCAGGGATAACTCTACGCGCAATTTATCTTCTGCTCTCACCACACTCTGAATACAACTTTGAAAATCTATTTGCCCGGTGATCGCTCGACATTCATCATCAGTATCAGTGCGACCAACAAAAACAACGTTCACCAGTGAGTCGACCGCGACTGTCGATAAGGTTGAGAGAAGTGCCCGGTCTCTAAGGCGGCAATACACGACATGCTCTTCAAGCTGATAAATCGATGCTTTAACGCCATCAATAATGACCACGGCACCGACAGCAAGTTGAGAATATAGTGAGTGATGAACTCGAAGGCCTAATTCAATGACAGGATGAGATGAATCAACAGCCGTAACTTTTCCAACTGAACGAGAAAAAATAGTAAACATGGCACTCTATACCTACTAAGTTTGTCATACTTGGTCGCTTATCTACGGAGAATAACCGCCAGCACGACGAGCGAGATTTTACCGCGATATGGAAAGATTATAATAATCTAAAGGGCGGACCGACAATTATCATACTTAATATGTAAAAAAAATACGCTAAGAATTGTTAGATTACCAAAATAATCAGTTTTCATAACAAATGGATAGGCACGACTCTTAGCAAACATCAGAGTCAATGCCTGACGACAATCTTGCTAAGGATTTATTGATTCACACTCGCTAATTGAACAATGTGATCGCGACCTAAGCTCCGTTGAAATAAATCGGGTAATGCGTGTGTATCAGCCACTGAAAGTGTATTCAATGGCGCCTGATGGGGAATAGACACGTTATAACGTTCAGCTACCGTACGAATCGCCGACATATCAACATGGTCACCCTGCTGATGATCTTTTAAATACTGCATATCATCGGGCGTTAGCTGAGCAGACTTACCATCTGGCAAGTAAATAGTGCCATTAGAAAAGTCGACTGCAAATGCCACCACACCAGGCAAAAAGAAGAATAAGAGCCCGATAGCATCCAGTGCTACAATTCCCCCATCTAAACGACCATCAACCTGACCTTTACGCTCCGGATAAATAATGGTGCCACAACCAATGACATTCGTAATCAAGATCGCACTCATAAAAATCGTCAATATTCTTTTCATCATACCTCTCCTTTATTACTCACCTACCTGATTGAGTATTCGTCCTACCAATAAAGTTACCTTGATATAAATAACTTAGCAATCAACTCCCCTTTAGTCACGATAAAATGCTCTCAATCGCACCGACAGAACTGGTGACCAGCTAAAATACAGTGCCGATGACATGCTCGAATAAAATGAATGAGAATAGAAAAGTATGCTTGATTCTAGAGAAATAAAAAAAGCCTGCTAAAAATAGCAGGCTTCTAAAAACTGGTGCGTCTGAGTGGATTCGAACCACCGACCCCCGCCATGTCAAGGCGATACTCTAACCAACTGAGCTACAGACGCAAAATGTGTTTTCCTTTGGTGCGTCCGAGTGGATTCGAACCACCGACCCCCGCCATGTCAAGGCGATACTCTAACCAACTGAGCTACGGACGCATTCCAAGGAACGGGAAGAATATTAACGGCTGTGATGAAGTGAAGCAAGCAAAAAATCTCAGTTTTTGAATCAGTTGCCGCTTAGATGAACAAATCGTTTATTTTTCGCACTTACTGCTCACCAAAAATTGTCGGTAACACGTTTTCTTCCATCTCATCAAACACCACATTATAATTTTCCGTGTAAGTACAATGGGGTTGTCGACTACAAGTAAAGAAGCGACGACCTTTATATTCGCCTTGCGATGCAACTTTTAGAATCATTGGGCTACCACAGCGTTTACAGAAGCGAACTTCTTTATCTGGTTCAATTAAATCAATATGTGTGGCCAGTAAACGGCGTAACTTTCCCACCTGATAACTCAATTTTATATTGGCACCAATCAGCGGTAAATTGGCCGATTTGCAGACTTGCATAATAAGCTTTTCACGGTCGGCTTTACCTTTATCTAACGCTTTGCCATTATCCAATTCCAACACCACACGCGGCTCTAACGTCCGTGAATCACAGACCAAGTAGTCAAAGTAACTGCGTGAAATATGATTGTGAGCGATAAACCATGCTTTTTTGTTGGTGACTTTATGAGGCGTGACAACCGAGCTCATTGCCACACGAGTTAATACCACACCATGCTCGCCCACTGCCGCAACCAACGTATTATAAAAGGCCACTTCATTGGCTGATAAAACAGCCCCTTTCACTCGATATTGGTAGTGTTTGGTGTCTTCCTGCTTTAAGACATATTTTTGAATTACGTAAAAAAACGTCACTAAAATTGCGACAACGATGAAGATGTCGAACATAAGAGCAGTACTCCTCAAATCATCAAAATGCCCTTTAAGGCAAATTACTTATTCCATATGTGACCATGAAATAAGTAAAGCTTTCATTCGGTTACTTTGCCAAGTTTACACGAAACATAAAAAAACGGAGCATAACATGCTCCGTTTTTTTTAATAAGCGTGGTTTACTCAAACACGTACTTATCCATTAAAGCGACCATTTTACCAATTTCAGGTTTGGTAATGGTGTCATTTGCCCCAAGTGCCAGAGCTTTTTCGCGATTGTCTTCGCTCATAATAGAAGAAAACATAATGATCGGCATAGTGCCATAATCTGGATGTTCTCGTAATCGTTTCAATAAATGCATGCCATCCATTCTAGGCATCTCTACATCCGTGACGATAGCATCAACAAACTTGGTAACATTTACCCCTTCGGACTTAGCATGTTCTGCTAATTCTGTGAGCTTTTCATGGGCTTCACCACCATCTTTACATGCGATAATGTTGAACCCCGCAGAAGTGAGCGTATCTTGAATTAAACTGCGAATAAACGCTGAATCATCAACTAACATAATTGTTTTAGCATTGCGCTTAGCAATCATAGCTTGGTTGAGGTCGACGCTCCGGTCAATCGTCACATCGTATTTTTCCATGCTCAATTCTGGATTAATATCAGCAATTATTTTCTCAAAATCCAAGATCATAATGAGCTTGTCTTCTTTACGAACCACTGCAACCACACAGTCTTGTTCTCCAGCTTCTAAAAATTGGCTTGGTGATTCAACATCATTCCACGAGATGCGGTGGATACGACTGACACTATCAATCAAAAAACCATTCGTCATACGATTGAAGTCGGTCACAATAACAAATTTTTTCTCAATGTCGCTTTGCACAGGAACACCTAACCACCCTGCTAAATCTACGAGCGGTGTTAGGATATCTCGAGACGAGAACACACCAATCATATGTGGCTGAGCGTTGGGATAGTCGGTGGTTTCAGGAACCCGAATCACTTCTCGTACTTTTGCAACATTAATACCGTAATAGCAGGTCTTCGTTTTACCGTTTGGCAAATGTTTTTCCAAATGAAATTCAATAATTTCAAGTTCATTTGTTCCACTTTCTAGTAAAATAGCATCACTTTTGCTCATAATTGTCACATCATTCGAAGATTGGGAGTAGGTTAAAAGTTCACGTTGCTTATCGTAGTGACACTACCGCGAAACTACGCACTCTTTTGTGTAACTTAAACCGTGCTTCTGTATAGACTTATCGCGTTGCATAACCGTAATCCAACACTCATCTAATTAGTATTAGTACTTGTTTTAAATATATTAATTAACTCTCAGCATAAACGGATACGTAAAAATTACAATTATATCGATCAATAACACGTCTTTTTGTTAAGCATGAGAACTGTGCCAAGATAGCGGTACCAGATAAAACTTTAGCTGGTGTTCTTATCTTCGTCTAGTAATCAAGCATGTGTTTGAGACTATTATGCTCGCGAATGTAACCACCTTCTCTGTTTCCCTGAGAAAGTGTGCCATGTATAACGTTATTCACCTTACTCCTCGCCCTCAGACCACTATACTTAATAGGTATATATGCCAAACATCCATCATCAACTTTTGAGCATCGGAATAAAGGAGACAATTATGGAACGCGACGATTTAGGAATCTGTTTAAGCTATCGTTTACTTGGTCATCATTTGTATTCAACATTCACGAGTGTTCGAGCATACAAAGTTGACTCGTCTGAGCACAACGATGTCATGGTCATTTTTTCCAGCCCACAAATGACAGGGCGCGACGTCTTGGAATCTATGACTAGCGAGGACGAACTCGAATGGAGAGCTGAACATATGTGCTGTGAAACCGACCACTTCTAAGCGCAGATTCATGGAAAAATGTGGAGCGCTGTAATGTTTTTACATTCAGAGTATACATAGAAGCCATTGCTATGCTATATGTCTGACTTATAATAAAATTACTAAGCTTATCCTAACCAAGGTTGGTTACATATACAATGAAATCATTGGCTTCTTATCTCATCAGCACAGTACTCGCTCTCCAAGCGTTTCCAATATCAGCCGCTCCCATTTCTTTTATGCAAGCTTGGGAGGTTTTGCAGCAAGACAACAACTCTTTGGCCGCAGAAAGGGAAAATGTAGCCCGTTATCAGCATCTCCAAGATGCCACGGATAACTTGTCCTTTCCGCGCGTTTCTGTCGGAGCTAGCTATACACGTTTAGACGACGATATCACATTGTCAGGCAAAAAAATTCTTGATAATACCAAGATCACAGGCCCTGCAGAAGTCACCTCAACATTGTCAACGCTTATCGCCACGATCAACCAAGAGCTCTCTGCCCTTGGTGGTATCGGCACTACCACTCAAATTAGCAAACAGGACGTGGTGCACTCTTCGATTCGTGCAATGTGGCCTATTTTCACGGGTGGGCGCATTAGCGCCGCGCAAGAGGCTGCTCAAGGCAAACAGAATGAAGCCTCTAGCCAATTGAAAATGGAAACACTCGCTCGCTATGAAGATTTAGCCAAATATTACTTCAACGTCGTCTTAACCAAAGAAGTTTTGCGTACTCGCTTAGCCGTCGAAGCCGGACTCACCAAGCATCGCAACAATGCAGTTAAACTCGAGCAGCAAGGGCAAATTGCGCATGTAGAACGTTTACAGGCGGACGTTGCACTGGATAAAGCGGTTATTGAACGTAAAAAAGCGCAAAAAAATGTCGATATCGCGCAAAGCGCGTTAACCACAATTTTAGGTCAAGACACTGTGGTTTCTCCGCAAGATGGTCTATTTATCAATCGAACACTGCCCCCGATGAGTGCGTTTACACAGCAAACACTTGCGACTTATCCTGGGCTAGCGATATTAGATGCGAAAGAAAAACAAGCCACTAGTTTGAGAAAATCGGAACAAGGTAAGTACTATCCCAATGTTTACCTGTACGGGAGCTACAACCTGTACGAAGACGACTCCATCGCCAGCCAGCTAAAACCCGACTGGGTCGCAGGCATTGGCGTAAATATTCCTTTAATTGAAAGTACCGGCCGAAGTGACCGAGAAAAAGCCGCATCAAGTGCGATTTCCCAAATTCACTATTTGCGTGCCCAAGCACATGAAGATTTGTCGGTATTGGTCCAGCGAACCTATCAACAAGCTGAACAAGCACTCGAAGAAGTTTCTGGACTAAACTCGAGTATCGATTTGGCAAACGAAAATTTACGCTTGCGCCAAAAAGCATTTAACCAAGGACTGTCAACATCCGTTGATGTTGTCGACGCAGAGCTATATCAAGCACAGGTACAAACTCAGCAAGCGGTTGCTAGTTACAACTATCTGATTGCACTTACCACATTATTAGCACTCAGCAGCGAAGTAGAGACATTCTCCCATTATCGTCGCTCAGCTATAACATTATCGCACTCTCCCAGCTCGACCCCTTCACTAAAATCTGAGGTTGTAAAATGAAACGTATCACCCAAAGTTTGATTGCTTTGTTCGCCCTCATCCTCATTGGCGTCATCGTGTGGGGCTTTTATCAAGCCTATCAACCTCAACCGATTCGAATTCAAGGGCAAATCGACGCGCAACAGTACAGCATTTCCTCTAAAGTTGGTGGTCGTATTGATGACGTTTTAGTCAGAAAAGGTGACCGCGTCACAAAAGGTGAGCCCATTTTCACCCTTCATAGTCCAGAAATTGAAGCGAAACTCGAACAAGCCGTCGCAGGCCAAAAAGCCGCGGGTGCGATGGAGGCAGAAGCTCGAAGCGGAGCACGCGGACAAAAAATTCGAGCGGCAAAAGACAAATGGATGAAAGCACGTAGCGCCGCATTACTTGCTGAAAAAACCTATCGTCGTATTAATAATTTGTACAATGATGGCGTGATCTCCGAGCAAAAGCGTGATGAAGCAAAAACACAATGGCACGCAGCCGGCTATACAGAAAGTGCCGCGCGACAAATGTATCAACTCGCAAAAGAAGGCGCGCGTAAAGAAACCATCGAAGCCGCTACGGAAAAAGCGAAAGCGGCTGCCGGCGCAGTGGCTGAAGTACAAGCCTATGCAGACGATACTCATATCACCAGTTGGTTTAACGGTGAGGTTTCTCAAGTACTGCTGCATAGTGGAGAGCTGGCACCGCAAGGCTTTCCAGTCGTAACGGTCGTTGACACAAGCGATACATGGGCGGTATTTAATGTCCGTGAAGATCGTCTATCACACTTTAAGAAAGGGACAGAAATTCAAGCATTTGTCCCCGCACTCAATCGTCAACTCACGTTCAAAGTCACTCATATTGCGGTAATGGGAGATTTTGCTACATGGCGCTCAACCGATGCCTCACAAGGTTTTGATTTACGGACTTTTGAGGTAGAAGCTCACCCGGTCAAACCACAACCTGAGCTTCGTATGGGGATGACTGTTGCCGTGCAATTGGCGCCATAACCGCATGACTGTGAATGCGTGGACAATCATTAAACAAGATAAATGGCTGCAGAGCGGGATTGTATGGATGCCTCTCGGGTTAGCATTTCTTTTATGGTGGATTTTTTCTCAGGGCATTGTCCGTGCCCTACCCGTGGGTGTTGTCGATTTATCACATAGCGAACAATCACGCCAAGTCATCAGAAACATTAATGCGACATCC
>JBQGON010000011.1:0-28445 GCA_052087065.1 Vibrio sp.
GGTTCCTCGGGTGTCTTCTCATGCCACGGCTCAAGGTGTGGATGGATTAACGCGTATATTTGAGCAGGCTGGCAAGCATGTTCTTTTAGCCAATACTCATCAAGTCCATGCAAAAGAGCTTGATTATATTAAAATCTTCAATCAAAAACGGGTTGAGGGTATCGTATTTTACGCCACGCACTTGGATTTGGATTTAGTGAAAGCGATTCAAGCGTCCGCGGTACCTGTGGTATTGGTCGGCCAAGATGGATCGATGCATAACATTCCGAGCGTTGTTCATGATGACGTAAGGGTAGGGTTCGAAGCGGGGAATCGTTTCGTTAAGGCAGGGTGCCGACATATTGGTTTTATTGGCGTACAACGCGATGATACTGCGGTCGATACGCTGCGCTCTGACGGTCTAATTCAAGCTCTTACGCAGCATAACCAAGCATTAGAATTTCATGAACGTGGTGATTTTTCTTTGGAGTCGGGCTATCGCGTCGCCAAAGAGGTCGCACAAGCTTACCCTCATTTAGATGGTCTATTCTGTGCCACCGATCGCTTAGCGGTTGGGGCGATTAAAGGTCTGTTAGAAATGGGGATTGCAGTGGGCGAAAAAGTGAAGGTGCTGGGTGTGGGCAACGATGAGCTAGGACACGTCAGTACGCCTAGCCTGTCCACCTTTCATTACTTGTTTGAAAAAGCAGGGGAAAATGCAGCAAAAATGTTATTGTCTTTGATTGAAGGGCAAGGCCAAGAAATGAGTAAGGTTGTATTAACCTTTGAGTCAGTCACGCGCCAAACTTGTGAGTAGTGGTGTTGCATATGGCAACAATTATGCGTGCTTACTCACAGACAGTTCATCAATCCGTGCAGATTGCTCATAAAAACTTGCTATCAAACTCAGTGTTTTATATTTTGAGAACGTTCCCAAAATATTAGGTAAGACTATGTCTCTTGATTTACTGATTGAATTAGCGGGTGGTATGCATAATGTCCGCCGAATTTTAGCCCCATCAGATTTTGTGATTATTGCTGTTCATGATAACGAGCGAATCCAGAGGTTACCTGCAGAGGTGACCGCAGCATCGATATTAGGTGAGTGGCAATTATGCATGGCTCGAGGGTCAATCCGTGATGAAGAGCTTCGTCAAGTGGGTGAACAGATTGCTCACCAGCAATCTAGACTGGCTAAGCCTTATCTTACCCCAACCTCTTCGCACTATCGTCCACTGTGGCACATTTCTCCACCACAAGGACTACTCAATGATCCCAACGGATTTGTTTATCATCAAGGTGAGTATCATCTATTTTATCAATGGTATCCCTACACGTGTGAACACAAAGATAAGTATTGGGTGCACCTAACGAGTGTCGATTTGGTCAACTGGCATTATCGGTCGGTAGCATTAACTCCCTCAGATTGGTTTGATAGTCATGGCGTTTTCTCTGGCCACGCCGTCTCACAAGAGGAGGGTCTATACGTATTTTATACTGGTAATGTTCGTTTGGGCGAAACACGCGACAGACAAACAATGCAATGCTTGGCGTATTCTAGCGACGGGCGGCACTTTACCAAGTGTGGCCCGGTTATTCGCCAACTGCCCCCCGGTGTGACAGAGCACATTCGTGACCCAAAAGTTTTTTATACCAATAATCAATGGCTGATGTTGCTGGGATCGCAAACCACAGACCTAGAAGGGCGTTTAGCTGTCTATCACTCTGAGAATTTGACTGACTGGCAGTTTGACGGCTTGTATGGTGACGAAATCGCTCAGGGTTATATGTGGGAATGTCCAGATACGTTTGAACTGAACGGCCAACGCTTTTTTGTGTTTGGTCCGCAAGGGATCAAGAATTGCAATCCGCATCATACCGTAGGTCATCAGAATCGCATTTATCGGATGTCGCTGGATGAAAATAATCACCCTACGTTGCATGAAGGGTGGCAATTAGACGCAGGCTTTGACTTCTATGCACCGCAAACGAGTGAGACGATTGATGGTCGCCGCGTCATGATCGGTTGGATGGGACTGCCCGATGAAATCGATCATCCTAGCTGCGATGACCAATGGTTACATCAGCTCACGACGTTACGAGAAATTCATTGGGACAAAGGCCAGTTGATACAACGTCCTGCTCAAGAATTGCAACAATTACGCCAAACTCCTCGCTCTTTATTGTTAACCGCGACAGGCCTTGATGTGATGTGTAAATCTTATGAGTTGACTCTAGATCTTGATTGGGGCCAAGAACTGCGTGTTATGGCTAAGGGCGAGAGTTATGTCAGTCTCTTGGCTGATTGTGAACAAAAAGTCTTACGTCTTGATCGACAACACACCGATAGGCGTGATGGCGATGTGGTGCGTGAATTACCTTTGCATAGTGAGCGTATTGCCTTAACCATCTTCGCAGACCAATCCTCACTCGAAATTTTTATTAACCAAGGTGAGAAGGTGATGACGACGCGGGTATTTACGCCACACGATGCTACCAATATTGTGTTGCTGGGCGGTGAAAGCTCCGCAATCTTGTATCCGTTAAAAGCAGCAACCGCCCCTTTTATCACTGAGATATAAGCCAACGATTAATAAATGAAAAACGCAGCCCATGAGCTGCGTTTTTTGTGCTTGCTCGTCGTAAAAATGGCTTGCGCTGACCGTGTTAATGGCCATGAACACAACACGATAAAGGCAATGTGGAACGCATTGCTAATGTGCTGAAAGCGGCTGGCTAGGATTATACCCAATAGAAAAAGCCTGGAATTCTCCAGGCTTTTACGTTGCGAGTGACTTGGTCGTTTAGAACCATGTTTCCATTTGCAGTGCAAACAAGGTTTCTCCACCATTGCCCATTGTCGGCGTATCGCTTTTCATGCTGATCGCATAATTGTCTAAATCGCTACTCCAATCGACATAGCTCACCGCGAAGCGCAGTTCTGGACGGTCAAAGAAACCAGCTGCGGTCGCCAACTTCAACGTTGGGGCAATTGTTGCCTTATAATATCCACCCTGTGCTGACTTGTTCGAATTGTCTAAATCCATGTATTGGTATGAGCCTTCATAGACCATCTCAAAGTTTTCGTTGAACGCTTGTGAAACACGAACGTTCATGGTCGCCCACGTGTATTTATCGTGATCGAGGATACGGTCTTCGCTGTACTCGGCCATAAATGCCGGTGCCACACTCCACGTGTCATTGAGGGCGGTGGTACCAAATGAGAAAATACGTACCGCTTTCGCATCATCATTTAGATTGCCATCAGCACCGACGTTTTTGAGCTGGGCACCCAAACCGGAACCGATTAACATTCCCGTTTTCGACATGCCCGGATTGATCCCATAGAAACTATCGGCATGGTAAGCAAATAGGGCATGGAAACCATGATTCGCGCGTTTTGACGCAGGCGCATCAGCGGTGACGCGATCATTATCTTTTGAGTCCATAGCACTTAGCATAACTTGCCATGGACCGATACGGTTATTCATCGTAGCGATGTAGTTTTCTATGTCGGTACCGGCACTTTCAACCGAGCCGAAATCACGGCCGTAAATGGAAAAATTCGCTTTCCAATCGTCGCCTAACTGAACATCGTAAACACCCGCACCCGTTCCGGATAGGAAGATAACGTCTGAATCCATAAAGTGAATATCAAAGTTGTCACGGTCAAAACGTTTCCCAGCCCAGACGGTGGCGTTAGCAAAAGCGCCGCTGAATGTCGGCAATCCGCTCAGCTCTGAGTAAACTTGGCGTACATTCAAATCACTTTCATTGGCTGTCCAATCGTTACTGGTTTCTACGCCGTCGGCCAGCATGAGATGGAAGCGGGCATTAGAACCATTATCTAATTGACGATTATGGATAAAGTTCGCTTCAAGGTAGTTATCATCTTCGAGTCCTAAGCGTCCGACAGGTGCACCTAAAGCGCCAGCCGCGGTCATGTAGGGCCCAGTTCCAGTGGCACCTTGATGATCGTCATTGACTAATAATCCTGAGCGAGCGTAACCTTTAAACTCAAAGACTGGATTAGTTTGCTGTTGCGTTGCACGCTGCTGAGCGGTTTGAATGGCTTGCTGCTGCTTGGCTTGCTCACGCTGGGTGTTTTCATTTTGTTCTAAACGTGCTTGAAGATCGTTAATTCGTTGCTCAAGATCTGCAATCGTAGGCGCGGCCCATGCTGAAGACATAGGTAGTAGAGCAGCAATAGTTAATGTTAGTGCTTTTATTTTCATCATTAAAACTCCGATAGGGTTGAATCGTTATTGGATAGTCTGCAAACGTTCCCAATTAATTATGCAACAATGTCGGAAATCCTCGTGTTAAGAGGATGTGTTGTACTTTTTGTGTGTACGCACCGCGATTTAAGCCGTGCTGTGGTATGGCTTAGACTATAACGATAATTTAATGGGAACGTTTCCTTTATCGAACGAAAGTTCTACCTGTATCACGCTCTCTATTGAGCTTTGTGAAGTAATTCATAAACTGACGTTTTTGTGGCAGGCAATTGCAGGTTTTGTGAAGTGATAGCTTGCTCAAGAGATAGAAAAACTGATCTCTTGAGCAACTAAAGAAAGCAAGTTAAGCGAGGTATTGGTTCAGTTGTGTCTGATTAGGAAGTGCAGTCATCGCGCCTTTGGCCGTTGTAGCGAGGGCGCCACACGCATTGGCAACACGTACAGCGTGTTCGATAATCTCTTGCTGATTCCAGTTATCTTGCGTAGCTAACTGGCTCAATAGTCCACCAACAAAGGCATCGCCAGCACCAGTGGTGTCGATAGGGGAGGCCGCGCGTCCGGTAATCAACTGTTGCTGCTGATCATAAATGACAAGCGCACCTTTAGCGCCTTGAGTCACGACCACCATCGGGATGCGGTATTGCTCTAATTCCGCTAAGCCTTGCTCAAGTGTGTTGGTTTGAGTTAAGTAGGTGAGCTCTTCTTCAGAAAATTTCACCATGTCTGCCATGGCAATCGCCCGCATCACGGTAGGGATAATGTCTGTGCGATCAGCCCATACCTCTTCGCGTAAATTGGGGTCGAAACTAATGTATCCTTGCGCGTCTTTCATTGCCGACATGGCTTGTAATGTCGCGCTTCGGCTTGGTTCATTCGCAAGAGCGATTGAACATGCATGTAACCATTGTTTTGCTTCAAACTCAGGAATATCTGTCGAGGTCATGAATTGATCGGCGCTGGGCTTAACCATAAAGGTAAAGCTGCGTTCACCGTCATTGTCTAAATCAACCACAACCGTTGAGGTGCGTTTCTCTGGGTCTGCATTCAACTGTTCGCAGTTAACGTTTTCTTCAATCAGGGTATTACGTAAAAACTCGCCAAAAGGATCCGCGCCGACGCGACCGAAGAATGCAGCATTTCCGCCTAATCGGGCAACTGCGACTGCGACATTGGCTGGTGCACCTCCTGGGCATTTTAAGTATCGCTGCGTATCGTCAGGAATTAGATCAACAACGGCATCACCCGTTACCCATACTCGGTTCATTATGTATTCCTCATACTAGTGTGTCGGAAAACGCGATAATTCAGTGCTAAATAAAGTTGGTCACGTTCCCATTTTGCGTCAAGTATACGAATATAACGATATTGGTTGGTAAGATTCAACCAGAAACCTTGAAGCAGTTCACATCAACGCGCGGGGGTAAACCATGTCGGATAGCCAAGGATATAAATGCTGTTGGTTATTTGAGCGGTGTTGCATATGCATAGCTCAAGCCTATTAAAGGTTATTATCTCGTTTTCTATGCAACATATATGAATAAAGAGGTACTTTTCCGCACGCTTTTGGTCGGTTAGAGCGAAGATTACGCCGTTCTAGCGTAGTATTTTTACCCGTTTTGCCTGAATCTTATACGAAATTCACAAAAAAATGACGTTGTAAGCAATAATTCCGACAATTCATTAGACGTTGATGCGTCCAAGTGATAGATTTCTTGCCGTTTTCTCAAACTGCTTCCCAGTCTTGGGTCAGTTTAATAACAAAACACATTATGCTTGCTGTGTGGATTTACTTAAACACTTATTTGTGATTCAAAAGCTTAGCTTTTAATTCAATTAACAGATGGATATGTCGTGAGTGTGACAGGCCATTTTTAGATAGTAAATTTTCTCAATGATTGGTAATGTGTCTTTCTCTCCGTAAAGGTAATAGTGTTGATGATCTGTAGAATCAACCTTTTACATGTGCCGTTCAACAAACTTTACGGGGACGTCATGGATGCAGAATAAAAACTTGGAGTTTATGCATGTATAAAAATAAAATTACTCAAGCCCTAATCTTGAGTGCTGGCCTAGCAATGGCCACGTCTTCTTTCTCTTCTTTTGCCGCTCATGTTCCAGATGGTACTAAATTGGCGAAAACACAAGAACTCGTTCGTGGTAACGGTTCTGAAGTGGCCACTATCGATCCAGCAAAAATCGAAGGTACACCTGGCTCTGCGGTTGCTCGCGACCTTTACGAAGGCCTAGTAAGCGAAGATGACTACGGTAAAATTATCCCTGGTGTTGCAAAAACTTGGGAAACTAAAGATAACAAAACGTTTATCTTCCACCTGCGCCATGATGCGAAATGGTCTAACGGTGACCCGGTCACGGCTCAAGACTTTGTCTATTCATGGCAACGTGCTGTCGATCCTGCAACGGCTTCTCCTTACTCTTGGTACCTAGAAATGACGACGATGCAAAATGCAGCGGCGATCATTGATGGTAAAAAAGATAAGTCGACGTTAGGTGTTAAAGCACTTGATGATTACACCTTGCAAGTTCAGCTAGATACGCCGGTTCCATACTTTGTTAAAATGATGGCGCATACCACTATGATGCCTGTTAACAAGAAAGTCGTGGAAAAATGGGGTAACGATTGGACTAAGCCTGAACACTTTGTGGGTAATGGTGCGTTTAAACTTGATAAATGGATTATCAACGAACGTATGGTGTTGGTTCGTAATAAAGAATATTGGGACAATGCACATACGGTACTCAATAAAGTGACGTACCTACCGATTGAAAACCAGAATGCTGAGATGAACCGCTTCTTGTCCGGTGAGCTTGACTTTACTGATGACGTGCCATTAGAACAGTACCGTCGTTTGAAAAAACAGCATCCAAAAGAGCTAAAAACGGTCGGTAACTTAGCGACGTATTACTATGGTTTCAACACAACACGCAAACCATTTAGTGATGCTCGTGTACGCCGCGCATTGTCTTATGCAATCAACCGCGACATTATTGCGAAAGCGATTTTAGGCCAAGGCCAAAAACCGGCTTACACCATGACGCCTGAAATCACTGCTGGCTTTGATGCACCGATGCCTGCATACGCCAAGTGGACGCAAAAAGAGCGCGTTGCGAAAGCCAAAGAGCTATTGAAAGAAGCGGGTTATGATAAATCACACCCTCTGAACTTCACGTTGCTATATAACACCAACGAAAACCACAAGAAGATTGCTACAGCGATTCAATCTATGTGGAAAAAAGAGTTGGGTGTGAACGTAGAGCTTGAAAACCAAGAGTGGAAAACCTTCCTCGATACACGTCGTGATCGTAACTATGATGTGACTCGCGCGGGTTGGAATGGTGATTATAACGAAGCGTCTACCTTCCTATCTTTGATGCAATCGAATAACGCATCAAACGATCAAGGCTACAACAGCAAAGAGTACGATGGTGTTATGGCGAAAGCGATGAAATCAACGTCTGAAGCTGAGCGCACTAAGCTATACGCAAAAGCAGAGAAAATTCTTGCTCGCGATATGCCGATTGCGCCTATCTATCAGTATGTGAAAACTCGTTTGGTTTCTACCCAAGTGGGTGGCTACCCAATGCATAACGCTGGCGATAACTTGTACTCTAAAGATATGTACATCAAAGCAAAATAATAGTTCGCTAGCCAAGTAACGATATGACTCTGCATGCGTGTTGGCATGCAGGTCTTTTCCATTTTTAATGTCACAGACTGTAAGAGTGAGTTTATGCTTAAATTCATTATCAAAAGGATTTTGGAAGCGATTCCAACCATGTTGGTGTTGATCACGATCTCCTTTTTTCTAATGCGCTTCGCACCGGGTAACCCGTTCTCAACCGAACGAGCGCTACCACCACAAGTAATGGCGAATATCAACGCTAAATATGGCTTAGATAAGCCAGTATCTGAGCAGTATTTTACCTATCTTAGTAATGTTATTACTAAAGGCGATTTTGGCCCATCATTTAAATATAAAAACTATTCAGTCAATGAACTGATGAGCAGTGCTTTGCCTGTTTCGGCGAAAGTCGGTTTTGTTGCGTTTATCTTTACTGTCATTTTTGGTGTCGGGATCGGCACGATTGCGGCACTACGACAAAACACGTGGATAGACTATTCGATTATGTCGCTTGCAATGGTCGGGGTGGTACTGCCTTCCTTCGTCCTTGCTCCAATTTTGATCTACATTTTCTCAATTACGCTGCATTGGGCTCCCGCAGGTGGCTGGTTTGGCGGACAATTGAAATATATGGCGCTGCCAGTATTAGCGATGTCGATGATGTACATTGCGACCTTTGCTCGTGTTACTCGTGGCTCGATGATTGAAACGCTTAACAGTAACTTTATCCGTACTGCGCGCTCAAAAGGCCTAAACTACGGTTACATTGTTGTTAAGCATGCATTGCGACCAGCGATGCTACCGGTTGTTTCTTACATGGGCCCAGCCTTCGTTGGGATTATCACTGGCTCTGTGGTTGTTGAAACCATTTTCGGTCTACCGGGTATTGGTAAATTGTTCGTGAACGCGGCATTTAACCGTGACTACTCGTTAGTAATGGGCGTGACCATTTTAATTGGTTTCCTATTTATTCTGTTTAATGCCATCGTGGATATTGTGTTGGCTTACATTGATCCGAAAATTCGTTACTAAGAGAGTCGAGAGCTATGTTAACTAAAAAAGAAAACTTGGACGCGATCGAAAAATTCTCTGAGAACTTAGAAATTGAAGGTCGCAGTTTATGGCAAGATGCTCGTACGCGTTTCATGCGAAACAAAGCGGCGATGGTCAGCTTATTCATTCTTACTTTAATCACCTTATCGGTTATTTTCATCCCGATGGTATCTCAATACACATTTGATGATACGGATTGGTATGCCATGCATGCCGCGCCATCTATGACGCATCTATTTGGTACCGATGCACTCGGCCGAGATTTATTTGTGCGTACCTTAGTTGGGGGACGTATCTCTCTTATGGTAGGGATACTCGGCGCTTCTGTTGCGGTCACTATCGGTACCCTTTACGGGGCAGCATCAGGCTTCATCGGCGGGCGAGTTGACCGCATTATGATGCGTGTTCTTGAAATTTTAAACTCTATTCCATTCATGTTCCTAGTCATTGTATTGGTGACATTCTTTGGGCGTGAAATCTATTTGATTTTCGTCGCGATTGGTGCGATTGCTTGGTTAGATATGGCGCGTATTGTGCGCGGACAAACGTTGAGTTTACGCAGTAAAGAGTTTATCGAAGCGGCGCATGTGTGTGGTGTGAGTAAATGGAATATCATTACTCGTCACATCGTACCTAATGTACTGGGTATCGTAGCGGTATATTCAACGTTACTGATTCCAAGTATGATTTTAACCGAATCATTCTTATCGTTCCTTGGTCTTGGTGTACAAGAGCCAATGACAAGCTGGGGTGCTTTGCTACAAGAAGGCGCCGGGACAATGGAAGTTGCCATTTGGAAATTGATTTTCCCTGCCATTTTCATGGTAGCGACGCTGTTCTGCTTTAACTATGTCGGTGATGGTCTGCGTGATGCGCTGGATCCAAAAGACCGATAACGACACAAGCAACGATTAAGGAAACGATAATGAGTTTGTTAAACGTACAAGATCTGCGTGTCGAATTTACCACTCAAGATGGTAATGTTACCGCAGTTAATGATTTGAATTTCTCGCTGGAACGCGGGGAAACACTAGGCATCGTCGGCGAATCTGGTTCAGGAAAATCTCAAACTGTATTTGCCTTGATGGGCCTTTTGGCGAAAAACGGTATCATTTCGGGCAGCGCCCAATTTGAAGGCCAAGAAATCTTAAATTTGCCAGAGTCGAAGATTAATAAAATTCGCTCACAGCAAATTTCGATGATTTTCCAAGATCCGATGACGTCATTAAATCCTTACATGAAGGTAAGTGCTCAGTTGATGGAAGTACTTATGCTGCATAAAGGCATGGGGAAAAGTGCGGCGTTTGAAGAATCAGTGCGTATGTTGGAAGCGGTGAAAATCCCAGAAGCGCGCAAACGTATCAACATGTACCCTCACGAGTTCTCTGGTGGTATGCGTCAGCGTGTAATGATTGCCATGGCGTTACTATGTAATCCTAAGCTATTGATTGCGGATGAACCGACTACCGCTCTGGATGTGACAGTACAGGCACAAATCATGGACTTATTGAATGAACTGAAAAGTGAATTCAATACTGCCATCATTATGATTACCCATGATTTAGGCGTAGTGGCGGGGTCTTGTGAGAAAGTGCTGGTGATGTATGCAGGTCGTACGATGGAGTACGGGAAAGTCGATGAGATTTTCTATCAGCCGGCTCACCCGTATACTGAAGGTCTGCTTAAAGCGATTCCTCGCCTTGATACTGAAGGTGAGATTCTGCCGACTATTCCGGGTAATCCACCAAACTTACTGAATTTACCTCAAGGCTGTCCTTACCAAGAACGTTGTCACCGTGTAATGGATCGTTGTAAGCGTGAAGCACCGATTTTAACGCCATTTGGTGATGGCCGTCAGCGTGCGTGTTTTTCTGATATGGAGACGTGGAACCAATGAGCGATCAAAAAGCCATTTTAGATATTAAAGATTTAAAGGTGCACTTTAGTATCGCAGCAAAATCAGCTTGGCCTTGGAGTAAACCATCACAATTGAAAGCCGTCGATGGTGTCAATGCGCGCCTGTACGAAGGGGAAACCTTGGGCGTCGTGGGCGAGTCTGGTTGTGGTAAGTCAACATTTGCACGTGCCATTATTGGTCTTGTTGAAGCAACCAACGGTGAAGTGGTTTGGCTTGGCCAAGACTTGACCCGTATGAAAGAAGTCCAGCGCCGTGAAACGCGTAAAGATATTCAGATGATCTTCCAAGATCCTTTGGCATCTCTTAATCCACGTATGACGATTGGCGATATCATTGCTGAGCCGCTTAAGACATTTTATCCAAAATTGTCTAAGCAAGAAGTGAAGCAAAAAGTGAAAGAGATGATGGATCGTGTTGGCCTATTACCGAACGTGATTAACCGTTATCCGCATGAGTTTTCTGGTGGTCAATGTCAGCGTATTGGTATTGCACGTGCATTGATTTTACGCCCTAAGATGATCATTTGTGATGAACCGGTATCGGCTTTGGACGTGTCCATTCAGGCGCAGGTCGTTAACTTACTAAAAGAGATCCAGCAAGAGCTTGGTTTGAGCTTGGTCTTTATTGCGCATGATTTGTCGGTCGTAAAACATATTTCAGATCGCGTTATGGTGATGTATCTCGGTCATGCGGTTGAGTTAGCGACATCGGATCAGCTGTTTAGCAATCCACGCCATCCTTATACTAAAGCATTGATGTCGGCGGTACCGATTCCTGATCCAAAAATGGAGCGTGCAAAGAAAATTGATATGCTGGAAGGGGATTTACCTTCACCTATCAATCCACCTTCTGGGTGTGTGTTCCGTACTCGTTGCCCAATTGCAACCGCTGAGTGCGCACAAACCAAACCCCAGCTTAAAGGCAGCGATGAACATAGTGTCTCCTGTCTACACGTGGAAGCGTAAGTTCAGCCTGTGACGGGCTTTAAGCGTGGCTCTTTAGAGTCACGCTTTTTTTATGTTCGAAATATTTGAATGACTAAGCCAATTTGTAACGGTTAAGCCTAATCACGAGTTCTTTATACTGTCGGGTATTGAATACGATAAACACAGCATGGGGTGTATATGGGTAAACTAATTGAAGGTGTTTGGTACGATCAGTGGTACGACACGAAAGAGAGTAAAGGACGCTTTCAGCGTGAAGATGCAGGTTTTCGTCATCATCTTAGTCGTGATGCCAACGCACCATTCCCCGCTGAGTCTGGCCGTTATCATTTGTATGTTTCCCTTGCTTGTCCATGGGCGCATCGAGCGCTGATTCTAAGAGAGCTAAAAGGCTTAAAAGAACATATTGAAGTGACGGTAGTATGCCCGGATATGCTACAGCATGGATGGGAGTTTGGTATTCCTGAGCCTTTATATGGCTTAACTAAGTTGCACCAACTGTATACCAAAACGAAGCCCGATTATTCCGGTAGGGTGACAGTACCCGTACTCTGGGACAAAAAAACCGAAACCATCGTCAGTAATGAATCAGCGGATATTATTCGCATGTTTAATTCTGCGTTTAATGATATTACCGGTAATCACGACGACTTCTATCCACAGCACTTAAGTGAATCAATTGATGAGTGGAACGCGTTTATTTATCCCAATGTCAATAATGGCGTATACCGCTGCGGTTTTGCGACGACTCAAGAAGCCTACGAAGATGCTTATGACGATTTATTCGCAGCTCTTGATAAAATTGAGCGTCATTTATCGACCCATCGTTATTTAGTTGGCGGACAAATAACCGAAGCAGACTTGCGTTTATTTACGACTTTAATTCGCTTTGATGCCGTTTATTTTGGGCATTTTAAATGCAATGCACGCCGCATTCAGGACTATCCCAATTTACGTGAATATACCAAAGAGCTCTATCAATACGGGAATGTCGCTGAGACAACCGATTTCTATCACATTAAGCGGCATTACTATTTTAGCCATACCATGATTAATCCAACCCAAGTGGTTCCCAAAGGGCCGCAACTAGACTTGTTATCGCCACATCAGCGAGAGCAACAAGTTCCAGCAGCAAAATAAGACCATTCATATGCTTTAGAGGTATGGCAGATTTGCGCAAATCTGCCATTCTCTAAGTCTATTGTTTTTTCAATGGAATAATAAAAAACATGTGCATTATGCCATACTAACTTTTTCATGGGTGACATGAGGATAGTCATGTCGTGCCTGTGAGTTATAGAGTGTACGTAGCGCAGGAAGCTCTCATCCCACTCCGTTGCGGACTGAAATGTTCGATCATTGATACCATTACTTCGGTATTGGATAAGCTACTGTAGGTGATATATGTTTTTTAAGCGTTCTCAAGATAATAATACTCGCGGCAACGATGTTTATTCCGACCATATTTACTCTTCTTTAAAAGATTACGTTGCTTGGATTGAATTTAACCTCGATGGCACCGTGAGAGAAGTGAATGATTTGTTTTTAAAGATTATTGGCTACCAGAGAAATGAAATCATTAATCAACACCATCGCATGTTGTGTTTAGCGAGTGAGACGAATTCACCGGATTATCAAATGTTTTGGGACAATCTACGCGCCGGAAAACCTCAGAAAGATGTCTTTACTCGGGTGAACAAATCCGGTGAGCAAGTGATGCTAGATGCGACTTACTTTCCCATTTTAAATCACCAAGATGAAGTGGTCGCGATAGGCAAACTCGCCACAGACATTTCTGTCCTATATAACGAGCAAAAGCAAAAGGAATCAGTGCTACATGCGTTGGATCGTTCTATGGCGTGTATCGAATTTGATGTGCAAGGTAATATATTAAAAGCGAATGATAATTTCTTAATGACATTGGGTTATCAGGCGAGAGAGTTGGTTGGCAAGCATCACCGTATTTTTTGTGATGACCGTTTTTATGCCGATAACCCAGATTTTTGGACGTCATTAGGCCGGGGACAGTTTCGCACAGGACAATTTTTACGTAAAAGTAAAACGGGTCGTGATGTATGGATTGAGGCAAGTTATAACCCGATCTTTGATGCGACGGGTGAGGTGGTGAAAGTTGTTAAATTTGCCACCGACATTACGGAAACGGTTGAAGCGAATATGGCGATCGCCCAAGCGTCGGATTTGGCCTATCAGACGTCACTAGAGACCGCTAAAGTGGCAAAAGAGGGGACGCAACTTTTGAGTGACGCAGTAAGCATTTCTGAAGACACTTCGCGTCATGTTGAAATGACGATGGATAAGATTAATACATTGAATGAAAGCTCCAGCAATATCGAAAATATGGTTTTGACCATAAGTAGCATTGCCGATCAAACCAACTTGCTCGCACTGAATGCGGCGATTGAAGCGGCTCGTGCAGGAGAATATGGACGTGGTTTTGCTGTCGTAGCGGATGAAGTGAGACAGCTTGCCTCCCGTACGCGTGATTCCACCTCCCAAATCGAAAGCGTGGTTGCGAGTAATCGAACACAACTTAAAGATGTGACCGACACCATGGACACGGTGTGTGAGACGGCTGAGCAAGGACGAGAAAAAATAACTCAGGTATCACAAGTGATGGACGAGATTTATGCGGGGGCAGAGAAAGTGTCGACGACAGTTGCCAATCTCAATACGCAGAGTTAGGAAACATGCCGGAATACTGTCACTGACTCGCGTAAAAAAAGCCCTCTTAACGAGGGCTTTTATGATCAGGCAATCGAGCAGTAATTACTGCTGCGTCGCTTGAATCGCAGTAAGTGCGATAGTGTAAACAATATCGTCAACCAATGCGCCACGAGAGAGATCGTTCACTGGTTTACGCATACCTTGCAGCATCGGACCAATCGAAACTAGATCAGCGGAACGTTGTACGGCTTTATAAGTCGTATTACCCGTGTTTAGGTCAGGGAAGACGAATACGGTTGCCTTACCTGCAACTGGTGAGTTCGGCGCTTTTGAAGCCGCCACGTTTTCCATGATAGCAGCGTCGTATTGCAGAGGACCATCGATGACAAGATCAGGACGTTTCTCTTGAGCAAGTTTTGTCGCTTCGCGAACTTTATCGACGTCAGCCCCTTTACCTGAGGTACCGGTAGAGTAAGAGATCATCGCAACACGTGGGTCAATGCCGAAAGCAGTGGCTGAGTCTGCTGATTGAATCGCAATCTCTGCTAGCTGCTCTGCTGTTGGGTCTGGATTGATTGCACAGTCACCGTATACCAATACTTGATCAGGCAATAGCATGAAGAAGATCGAAGATACGATGGACGCGTTTGGCGCCGTTTTGATGATTTGGAATGGTGGAACAATGGTGTTGGCTGTGGTGTGAACCGCACCAGACACGAGACCGTCAACTTCACCGGCTTCTAACATCATGGTGCCGAGGAAAACGGAATCTTCCAGTTTTTCACGAGCTACCACTTCCGTCATACCTTTTTTCGAACGCAGTTCAACCAAGCGAGCCACGTATTTCTCACGGACAGAGTCAGAGTCGATAATATCAACGCCAGCGCCTAATTGAACACCTTGCTGAGCGGCAACACGTTTAATTTCTTCTGGGTTACCGAGTAGAACACACGTTGCGATACCACGTTCAGCACATAATGCCGCCGCTTTTACCGTGCGTGGTTCATCGCCTTCAGGTAAGACGATGCGTTTGCCTGCTTTACGAGCAAATTCAGTTAATTGGTAACGGAACGCTGGTGGGCTTAGACGACGAACGCCTTGTGTACCTTCGGCAAGCGAATCGATCCATGGGCCATCGATATGACCAGCAACGTGATCGCTCACGTGCTCAGCACGTTCTTTATCATCGGCTGGAACTTCTAGGCTGAAACTCTGCAAGTTAAGCGAGGTTTGCCATGTATTGCCTTGTGCTTTGAAAACTGGCAGACCAGAGTCAAATGCAGGCTTACAAAGGTCAACAATCTCTGCTGGCATGTCGTAACCGCCAGTCAAGAGAAGCGCACCGATCTCGACACCATTCATTGCAGCGAGAGCAGCCGCCACAATCACGTCAGGGCGATCGGCCGATGTGACGAGTAATGAACCTGGTTTGAAGTGTTCAATCATGTTTGGAATTGAACGGGCACAGAACGTGATGCTCTTAATACGACGAGTATTGATATCACCAGAGTTGATGATGTCTGCGTTCAAGTGCTTCGCCATATCAATGGCACGGGTAGCGATTAAGTCAATATTCCAAGGCACACATCCCAACACACGAATAGGGCTGGTGTTGAAAATTTCCATAACTTCTAAATTCGCTTGCTTGGCTGCATCACTGCCGTCAAACATTTCAGAGAGGTCAGGGCGTGTACGGCCAGCTTCATCGACAGGCGCGTTCAGCTTATTAATGATAACGCCCTTGATGTTTTTGTTTTTGGTGCCACCAAAGTGAGAACACGCGACTTCAATGCGTTCTTTTAGTTGCGTTGGGTTATCAAGGCCAGGGCTTGCCACAAACACGATTTCAGCGCCAAGTGTCGCTGCAATATCAGCGTTGACTTGGTTCGCAAATGGGTGTTTACGTGTTGGTACCAAACCTTCAATCAAAGTGACTTCTGTTGTATTGACTTGGTTGTAACGCTCAACAATTGTTTCGAGAAGAACATCAGATTGTTCGTTACCTAACCAGTTTTCCGCAACAGACATCGCAATAGGTTCTGCGGTTTTGATATCTTGACCAACGATAGTTGATGTCAGATCTGGGCCATCGCCACCTTGACGAGGTTGAGAAATTGGCTTGTAGAAAGAAACGCTCACGCCTTTACGCTCAGCGGCACGCAGTGTACCCATGCTGATGCTGGTAAGGCCGACGCCTGAGCTAATAGGGATTAGCATAATAGTGCGGGACATTGATTCAATACCTCTAGCTGTCGATAACAATCTAACACAGGGTTAGATTGAATGAGTAAAGCCTAACTTCTTATTCCTTGGGAATAGGAGTTAAGCCCCAATAAAACACTGGCTAACATGATGTTAGCCAGTAGAGTTGTTTAGATGCCTGTTAGGCGCGCAGTGTCTTCAGCAATGACCATTTCTTCGTTGGTTGAGATAACCATCGCTGGAACACAGCTTGATTCTTTGGTGATAACCCCTTCGCCACCGAAGCGAGCTTTAAGGTTCGCAGCACTGTCTACATCGATACCTAAAATAGCAAGACGGTTCAGTACCATTTCACGGATTGGTGCTGAGTTTTCACCGATACCACCGGTGAACACGATAGCGTCTAGACGGCCGTCTAGAGAGGCAGTGAAACCAGCAATATATTTTGCTAGGCGGTGACAGAACACATCCATAGCACGTGTTGCTTCTTCTTTTTGACCGTAGTTATCTTCAACGAAACGACAGTCTGAAGAGATTTCTGTTAAGCCTTGTAATCCGGATTCTTTGGTCAACATTGTACCAATTTCTTCCATGGAATAGCCAAGAGCATTATAAAGATGGAAAACGATCGCAGGGTCGATATCACCACAACGTGTTCCCATCACTAGGCCTTCTAACGGTGTTAGACCCATTGAGGTATCAACAGATTGACCGTTTTTAATGGCACACACAGAAGCGCCGTTACCTAAGTGACAGTTGATGATGTTCAACTCGTCAGAAGGTTTACCTAGGCGTTCAGCCGCAACACGGGTAATAAACAGGTGAGAAGTACCGTGCATGCCGTAGCGACGAATCGCATGGTCTCTATATAGGCTGTATGGTAGTGCATATAGGTACGCTTCTTCTGGCATTGTTTGGTGGAACGCTGTATCGAATACGGCCACATTTTGAAGTTCAGGGAATGCTTTTTTCGCCGCTTTAATACCAATGATATGAGCTGGGTTATGAAGTGGTGCAAAAGTTGCGCTGTCTTCAATACCAGCAATAACACTGTCATCGATCAATGCTGATTTAGTGAACTTCTCGCCACCATGCACGATACGGTGACCAATGGCTTTAAGCTGTTCTGCTAATTCTGGTTTAGAAGCAAGAATAGTTTCCTCGATAAAGTTTAGTGCTTCATCATGAGCGGCACCATTGCCAAGTTGCGCTTCGTGCTTACCGTCAAGTTTCCACTTGATACGAGCATCAGAAAGGTGCAAGCACTCGGCAAGACCTGTGAGATGTTCTTCGCCATTCGCAGCGTCAACGATCGCAAACTTAAGCGACGAACTACCACAGTTTAAAACTAAAACCAGCTTAGACATGAGTAACTACCTATACATTAATTAGGGGGCAAAATTTTTCCAAAACCATAGAAATCTCGTTAGATTCGTACTAGTCTTGGTCAATAAATTAGTCCTTGTCCTCGATAAGTGACAAAGGCTTAAAAAATGTCACCAAGTTCCGTGCTAATCTGCTTCTACACTGCCATACTGTCTGTATGATGAGTTCGATGAAGCATACGAGTCCGCAAAGGATAGTGACAGTGCGCTAATATAACAAAAAATTATTTGAAACGTTATTAGCTTTGGTCAATTTTTTATGTCGTTTGTTGAATCATTCAACTATTTTTTAGGAAATAGCGGCCAGAAGAGTGAGAAGTACGTATGAATAATAGAGTTGGCATCATGTATTGTTTAAAAGATGGCCAGAAATATATGGACGCGTGGCCGGTTCGCAAGGAGCTCAATCCAATGTTTCCTGAGCAGCGCATCATTAAAGCGACCAAGTTCGCGGTAAAAGTGATGCCTGCTGTCGCAGCAATCAGTGTGTTAACACAGATGGTGTTTCATAATCAAGCGGCCATGCCACAAGCGATTATTGTCGCCTTGTTTGCGATGAGCTTACCCATTCAAGGTATTTGGTGGTTAGGGCAGCGTGCGAATACGGACTTACCGCCGAGCTTGGCCTCGTGGTATCGTGAGATTCATCAGAAAATTCTTGATTCTGGCTTTGCTCTTGAGCCGGCCAAATCAAAACCCCGCTATAAAGAATTGGCACAAGTACTCAACCGTGCCTTCCGACAGTTAGATGATTCGGTGTTTGAACGTTGGTTTTAAACCAATAAAATGAGTCACGTGCTTTTTACGAACCTCTGGCGTTGCGGCGTGCAGAGGTTTTTTGTTGGTTTTTTCCTTAGTTCACGTATTTGTTGTTATTTTTTCTTTTGGTGCTTTTCTTTCTCAATCGATACTGTTAATAATGATATATCGCATGGGATGCGATGTTACATTGGACTACATTATGATTGGCTTGAATTCAAGGAGAGAATTATGAAAGCACGTCAATGGTTAAGCACCGCTATCGTTGCTGGTGCATGCCTAGCTATATCCCCAGCCATTTTGGCGAAAACCGTCACTGTCGCCGTGTCACAAATTGTTGAACACCCCGCACTTGATGCCACTCGGAAAGGATTACTCGATGGTTTGAAAGCGCAAGGTTATGAACCGGGTAAAAATCTCAATTTTGACTACAAAACCGCACAAGGTAACCCTGCAATCGCAGTGCAGATCGCGCGGCAATTCGTGGGTGAAAAGCCTGACGTCTTAGTCGGTATTGCCACCCCTACCGCGCAAGCGTTAGCCGCCATGACACGCAAAATTCCTATTGTATTTACCGCGGTGACCGACCCTGTGGGTGCCAAGCTGGTGAAAAATTTGCAACATCCGGGCGCGAATATTACTGGTTTGTCTGACTTATCCCCGGTTGCTCAACATGTGGCATTAATTCAAGAAATTATGCCTTCGGTCAAGTCTATCGGCGTGGTGTATAACCCCGGTGAAGCGAACTCGGTGAGCCTAATGCAGTTATTAAAAGTTTCTGCAGCAAAAGCCGGCATTAAAGTGGTAGAAGCGAGCGCGTTAAAAAGTGCCGATGTCCAGTCTGCGACTCGAGCTATCGCGGGTAAATCTGATATTATTTACGCCTTGATTGATAATACCGTCGCCAGTTCGATTGAAGGCATGGTGGTCGCCGCTAATCAAGCCAAAACCCCCGTTTTTGGTGCGGCAACGTCGTACGTTAAACGCGGAGCAATAGCGAGCTTAGGGTTCGATTATTATCAAATTGGTCAGCAAACGGCGGCTTATGTTGTCGATATTTTGAATGGCAAAAAACCGGGCGATATGGCTGTACGAGTGGCTAAGGGCTCGGATCTTATTTTGAATCAAACGGCTGCGAAAAAATTAGGCTTGACCATACCGGCGTCGGTTTTAGCACGTGCGACAAAAGTTGAATAACACTAAGTTCAATCCAAGGTTTGGAAAGAATTTAAAGCAGTAATAAGGAAATGAACATGTCTGCTTTTGCATTTTTTGGCGCGCTAGAAATTGGTCTTATCTATGGTTTGGTCGCGCTGGGCGTATACTTAACATTTCGCGTTTTAGACTTCCCCGATCTCAGTGTAGATGGCACGTTTCCGATGGGAGCGGCTGTCGCTGCTACTGCGATTACCGCGGGGATTAATCCATGGTTGGCAACGGGGATGGCGATCCTAGTTAGTGCCGCCATGGGGTGGGTGACCGCGTTTTTGACGGTACGCTGTGGAATACTGAATTTGTTGGCTTCCATATTGACCATGATTGCCGCTTTTTCCATCAATATTCGTATTATGGGGCGCCCGAATATGGCGCTGTTAGGGCAAGATACCATTTTGACGCCTTTTGAATCATGGGGGGACGCGATGTATGTGCGGCCGCTGGTGGTTGGAGTGTTGGTATTATTATCGGCTTGGCTGGTGATACGGCTGCTCAATAGTGACTTTGGTCTTGGCATGCGAGCGACTGGTGTCAATGCTCGTATGGTTGCGGCACAAGGCGCGAATACGGGATTTTACACCTATTTTTGTTTGGCGATATCTAATGGTTTTGTCGGCTTTGGTGGTGCGTTATTTGCGCAAACCAATAGCTTTGCTGATGTGACATCGGGGGTGGGAACCATTGTCGTTGGACTTGCAGCCGTGATCCTCGGTCAGACATTGATTCCTGGTAAGAAAATTTGGGTGACGATTTTGGCCGTGGTAGTGGGGTCAATCGTTTATCGTCTCGCCGTTGCTTTTGCTTTGAGCTCAGGGATGTTTGGGCTTGAAGCGTCGGATTTAAATTTAGTGACTGCTGTGCTGGTGGCGTTAGCGCTAGTATTACCTAAAATGAAGCGCACCAAAGCACGGCGCCCCGAGACAAAGAAGGGTAGCCAGCCAACGCCGCAAACTCATACGTCAACAGGAGGAGGCTCACGATGATTCAATTAAATGATATTCAGGTGACGTTTAATCCGGGGACGGTATTAGAAAACCCTGCGTTGCGTGGCGTTAATTTAACCGTAAAGCAAGGCGAATTTTTAACCGTTATTGGATCTAATGGCGCCGGTAAATCGACGTTACTGGGCGCAGTGACGGGTGAGACTGCGATTAGCCAAGGGCAAGTTATTATTGGCGGTACAGATGTGACGCGACAGTCTGTTCACCAAAGAGCGAAGCTTTGTGCGCGTGTGTTTCAAGACCCACTGGCCGGAACATGCAGTTCTCTCACGATTGAAGAAAATATGGCTCTCGCTTATCAGCGCGGTAAGACACGCGGTTGGACACTCGCGTTGGGTAGCAAACGCCGTCAGTTATTCCAAGAGCGGATTAGTATTTTGGGCTTAGGCTTAGAAGATAGGCTAGGTGATAGCATTGGACTTCTTTCTGGTGGACAGCGCCAAGCCGTGAGTTTAGTGATGGCAACGTTGGCGGACAGCCAATTACTGTTATTAGATGAACATACAGCGGCGCTTGATCCCAGAATGGCGGCTTTCATCAATGATTTAACCAAGCGTATTGTGGCTGAGTTTAATCTGACTGTGATGATGGTGACACATTCGATGCGCGATGCGCTCGATTGTGGTGATCGCACCGTGATGCTTCACCAAGGTGAGATAGTATTAGATGTAAAAGGTGAGCAGCATAGTGCGATGGGAGTGCCGGAATTGTTGGCCATGTTCTCACAAGTCAGAGGTGAAACCGTCACCGATGATGCGTTGTTATTATCGTAGTGAGTCAGCATTAGGCGCGATGATGGATCGTTCATCGCGCTTTATTTATGGCGCCTTTTTCTGCAGCGTTAGAGCGAGTCACGGTAATATTGTAAGTGTGAGACAATAGGGTCGGCCGCGGTTAATGTACGAATCTCACGAAATAGCTCTTTGGCTTCAGGGTAGCCTTGACGTAAAAAAGTGAACCATTGCTTGACTCTATTCGGGTAGTATTTGTTTTTATCGCCAGTCATTTCATATTGCGAATAACGAATCAAAAGTTCGATGACATCTGACCATGCCATCGGCGCATGGTTGTGTTTGACGACATTGCCTAAATTAGGTGTCGTTAAAGCACCACGACAGATCATTAAGTCGTTAATCCCAGACAGAGCGATGCAGCGTTGGCCGTCATCATGATTCCAGATTTCCCCATTGGCGACCAACGGCATGTCTGTTTTCTCACGCAGCTTTTTTAAATAGTCCCATTTAATTTCACTGGCTTTATAGCCACCGGTTTTTGTGCGCGCGTGAATCGTCAGCTCATCAGCTTTGGCTTGCTCGACAGCGTCGACAATCTCATAACAATCGTCTGGATTATCCCAGCCTAAGCGAATTTTGGCAGTGACAGGTATATCGTTCGATACCGCTTCGCGACACGCTTTTACCACTTGATAAATTAGATCAGGTGTTTGTAGTAATGCGGCGCCACCACGGCTTTTATTTACGGTTTTTGCCGGACAGCCGAAGTTAAGGTCAATACCATCAGCACCCAGTTGCGCCGCTCTAACCGCATTAAAGGCCATCCACTCAGGATCTTGGCCTAATAACTGGACTCGGACTGGAACCTGCGAGCGAGTTCGTGATTGTGTCGCTAATTCTGGACATAGACGATAGAACACGTGATTTGGAATAGGTTGACTGACCACTCTTACAAACTCAGTGACACACAGGTCGTAATCGTTAATTTCGGTGAGTAGTTCACGCATCAGGTGGTCTAACACACCTTCCATTGGGCCTAGGATGACTCGCATAGATCTTCACATTGATTTGAGGAGGGCGAATTGTAGTTTGGTCAAGGGCAAATGTCACGAATTGTTCATGGACTAATCAAGCGCTACCATGATCACAGTATTTTCTAGTGTGTAGCGATTAATTCTTAACAAATCTCGTTATACTACAGCAAAGCCTAATTGTTGAGACTGATATGACTTACGCGCTAATTTCTAATGACTCGCTTGAAATAGAGGTGACGCCGCTATTTATTGAAGGGGCCGTATTGGCCGCCAATTTCACTACCGATCCGTTGCCACCAGAAACGTGGTTACAACACGTCATTCCTCAAGCGGACGTGACGGCAACTCGTGTGATTCAAGACCATTTGCAGCAGCAGTATCTAACAATGAAGCAAAATGCATATTCATTGCTTGATTTATTAAGCCATGAACATGATGATGCGTTGGCGGAATTAGCGGAAGGGTTTATGTCGGTGTGGCCACATATCGAACCTAAATGGCATAGGCACACCATGAGTGATGGTGCAGTACGTATGTTGCAAGCACTCCTGACGACAATGATGTTGGCGATAGATGAAGCTGAAACGCAGGCGAGTATGCTGGCCGCTGGGATTGAATCTCCGCCTTGCTTGCAAGACCTTCGGCCTCAATTGGATATTATGATCCAAGAGGTCGCGTTGGCAGCGGATGAAAAGTTACTTGGTGCCCAAGCGCACAGTATCAATCCATATAAAGATGTGGGACGTAACGATCCTTGTCCCTGTGGCAGCGGTTTGAAATTCAAACAATGTTGTCGTGGTAACGGGTCAATTCCGACCTGATGCTGACAAAAATTTTATGAAAACCTTTATAAATGAATAAGACAAACCGGAATTGGAGAATCAAATGAAACTATGGTGTGCAGCGCTAGCGCTTTGCAGTTTTTCTGTGTTAGCGGCGCCAAAAGATGTATTGAGTGAACGTTTAGCGATGACTGATGGGTTCAGTGCGAAGTTTGAACAAAAAGTGGTGAGCCCAGATGGTGAAGTCGTGGTTAATGGCAATGGGTTTGTTAATATCGCGCGTCCTAATTTATTTCGCTGGGAAACACAAAAACCTGATCAAAACTTACTTGTCTCTGATGGGAAAACGCTTTGGTATTATAACCCTTTCGTTGAGCAAGTGACCATTTACGATCCAGAGCAAGCTTCGGAGCAAACGCCGTTTGTGTTGTTAACACGCAATCGTAAAAGCGACTGGAATGCGTATAACGTCACTGAAAAAGGCGATGTATTTACGTTGGTACCAAACAAGACCGATAGTACCCAAGGCAAATTCCAAATTACTATTAATGATGAAGGTGTGGTTGAAGGATTTAATGTCATCGAAAAAGATGGTCAAAAAAGCCTCTTTACCTTTTCTGATGTTGAATCTGGTAAGCCAGCCAAAAGCTTATTTGTCTTTCAGCTTCCTAAAGGGGTTGAAGTGGATGATCAGCGTCAGTAATCTGAGCTAATCTCCCATAGTTTAGGGAATATTAGGTGGACAACTATAGCTTAACTCTCGATTTTTCCGGGGACGAAGATTTTCGTCCCTTAGCCGCACGTATGCGGCCGCAAACGGTCGAGCAATACATTGGTCAGCAGCATATTCTGGGCCCAGGCAAACCCTTGCGCCGAGCACTTGAGGCTGGTCAGTTGCATTCGATGATTCTTTGGGGCCCGCCGGGCACTGGCAAAACGACGCTTGCCGAAGTGGCGGCTAACTATGCCAATGCGGAAGTCGAAAGGGTATCGGCTGTGACCTCGGGTGTTAAAGATATTCGCGCAGCGATCGAAAAAGCACGTGAGAATAAGTTAGCGGGTCGGCGAACGATTTTATTTGTCGATGAGGTGCACCGTTTTAATAAATCCCAGCAAGATGCCTTTCTACCGCATATCGAAGATGGCACGGTGACGTTCATCGGTGCAACCACAGAAAATCCCTCTTTTGAGCTCAATAATGCTTTGCTTTCACGAGCGCGGGTTTACAAACTCACGTCGTTGACCGCCGATGAAATATTGCAAGCATTACAGCAAGCGATGCATGATGAAACTCGTGGGCTCGGTCATCAGTCCGCGAACTTTCACGATAATACGCTGCAACAATTGGCGGAGCTGGTCAACGGTGATGCTCGTATGTCGCTCAATTATCTTGAGCTACTTTATGATATGGCTGAAGATGATGAGCAAGGCGTCAAGCAGGTGACATTACCGCTACTGGCCGAAGTGGCGGGTGAAAAAGTGGCACGCTTTGATAATAAAGGGGATATTTGGTATGACCTCATCTCAGCGGTGCATAAGTCGATTCGTGGATCTAATCCAGACGGCGCGTTGTATTGGGCGGCACGAATTATCTCTGCTGGCGGGGACCCGCTCTATATTGCACGACGTTTGTTGGCGATTGCCTCTGAAGATATCGGTAACGCTGATCCTAAAGCGATGCAAGTGGCGTTAGCCGCGTGGGATTGTTTTACACGAGTAGGGCCAGCAGAAGGGGAGCGTGCCATCGCCCAAGCGATTGTCTATCTCGCGTGTGCACCGAAGAGTAATGCGGTGTATAGCGCTTGGAAACAAGCGCTCAGTGATGCACAGCAAATGCCTGAGTATGAAGTGCCCGTTCACTTACGTAATGCCCCCACACGTCTGATGAAAGAGATGGGGTATGGCGAGGAATATCGTTATGCACACAATGAGCCCGGCGCCTACGCCGCAGGTGAGCGGTATTTACCACCGGAAATGCAAGGCACTCGCTATTACGAGCCAACAAATCGCGGTTTAGAAATTAAAATTGGCCAGAAGTTAGAGTATTTGGCTGATTTAGACGCAAAAAGCCCACAAAAGCGCTATGAAAAATAGCGGCTTTTCGTTATCTTTGACAGGGTAAAATCACATAAGCATTTGCGTTGATTAAATAATGCGCAAGTGTCTCTTTTCGTTAATCAATAAAAGCATAGGATTAGCAATGCTGGATTCTAAATTACTTCGTGCTGAGCTGGATGAAACAGCAGCAAAACTCGCGCGTCGCGGTTACCAACTCGACGTAGATACCATTCGTTCACTTGAAGAGAAGCGTAAGTCCATTCAAGTCGAAGTTGAAAATTTACAATCCAAGCGTAACTCCATCTCCAAGCAAATTGGTCAGTTGATGTCGAAAGGCGATAAAGAAGGCGCTGAAGAAATCAAACAACAGATCGGTTCGCTAGGTAACGATCTCGATGCTAAAAAAGTGGAACTTGTCGCGGTTCAAGAAGAACTGGATGCGATTGCTTTGGGCATTCCCAATATCCCAGCAGATGAAGTGCCGGATGGTAAAGACGAAGACGACAATGTGGAAGTGTCACGTTGGGGCACGCCAAAGACGTATGATTTTGACGTCAAAGATCATGTCGATCTTGGCGAAATGGGTGATGGGCTAGATTTTGCCAGTGCGACTAAGTTAACGGGTGCACGTTTTGTGGTAATGAAGGGGCAGTTTGCACGCCTGCATCGTGCCATTGCGCAGTTCATGCTCGATTTGCACACTGAGCAACATGGCTACACCGAGCTATACGTTCCATACCTAGTCAATGCCGATAGCCTTTATGGCACAGGACAGTTACCAAAATTTGGTGCCGATCTTTACCATACCGAACCGCTAACGGAAAAAGTTGATGACGAAGAGTTACGTCGTTTATCACTGATCCCCACCGCAGAAGTGCCAGTCACCAATATGGTACGTGATGAGATTGTTGATGAAGAGCAACTGCCGCTCAAAATGACAGCACATACGCCGTGTTTTCGTTCTGAGGCGGGCTCTTACGGCCGAGATACCCGAGGTCTGATTCGTATGCATCAATTCGACAAAGTGGAATTAGTACAAATCACTAAGCCAGAAGAGTCTATGGATGCGTTAGAAGAGCTGACAGGCCATGCTGAGAAGGTTTTGCAGCTGTTAGAGCTTCCTTACCGTAAAGTCATTTTATGTACCGGTGATATGGGCTTTGGCGCACGTAAAACTTACGATTTAGAAGTATGGGTGCCTGCGCAAAATACCTATCGTGAGATTTCTTCGTGCTCAAATACTGGCGATTTCCAAGCACGCCGTATGCAAGCGCGTTTCCGCCGTCAAGGTCAGAAAAAACCTGAGCTTGTCCACACGCTCAATGGTTCAGGCTTAGCAGTGGGTCGTACTATGGTGGCGATTTTGGAAAATAATCAGCAAGCCGATGGCCGTATTGAAATTCCACAAGTGTTACAAAAATATATGAATGGTGCGACCCATATCGGTTAAGCCACACTTTCATTACTCTAAAAAAACCAGCCTTGCGGCTGGTTTTTTTATTTCACGATGTGTGGTTGGGATTAACACTCAGCTGAAGTGAAGTGAAGTGAGTGTGCAATAGTGAGGCGTGTTGCACCACCATGGGGATAACGGTGAATTATTCGGGGTCAATGAGGGCTCTATATGGGGATTCCTTGCTTTTTTAAAGCTGGTACGAAGCTTGCTTTATTAGATCTGATAGTAGAAAAGCTCCCGTTCTTTATCCCGCCCTATGGCGGGATTTTTTTTATCCTGTCCTTTCAACCCGCTTTGAATTATTGATATGCATCAACAGTTACCAGAGTTTGTGGTTTGGCAATATAAAATATTGCGTTAGCGCAAGCGTAAGCTGTGATAAGTCGCTTACACTCATTTTTATAGCGTGGGTCGAGCTCACCACAATCATGGTATGGAAAAGGAAGAATATTATGGGACAGGTATTTTTTATTGCAGGCACGGATGCCGGTGTTGGTAAAACCGTGGTCGCAAAAGCCATGTTACAGATCTTGGCGGAACAACATTTTAGCACCATTGGTTATAAGCCAGTATCGACGGGATGTGAAAACACCAAGTTTGGGTATGTTAACCGAGATGCTGCATACCTGATGCAAGCAGCGACAGAATCATCCGAGTATAGCGATGTGAACCCTTATATGTTGCCATTACGTACCTCACCTCATATTGCAGCGAAGCATGAAGGCGTTGATATTACCTATACCGTGTTGGATGAAGCACTCGCAAAACACCGTGATCATGCCGACTTTGTTATTGTCGAAGGTGTGGGTGGATGGCGCGTTCCCTTAGCAAAAACGACGTGTTTATCCACGTGGGTGGCACAAGCCAATATTCCCGTCATTCTGGTAGTTGGGATTCAAGTTGGGTGCATTAACCATGCTTTGTTGACAGCAGAAGCGATTCGCGCTGATGGTTTGAACATTGCGGGTTGGATTGCCAATCGTATTAATCCAGGCACGGAACATTATGCAGAAATTATTCAAACGTTAGAATCATGTTTAGACAGTCCTAAATTAGGTGAAATCCCTTATGTCCCAAGTGCATTACGTCGTGATCTTGGAAAATATCTCACGTTAGATAATGTGGTTGGGTTATGCGATAAAGCTGGCTAGTACATGGGTTATTGCCAATTAATAGCATAATTCTTATGACGTCTATATTTTAATTTAATTAATATCAATCCTTTTTTAAGGAATAAATATCTGAATTTTTATTTTTGGGAGCAACGCTAAATCTTGGCTAATTATAATATTGTGTTTAATATGGTTTTTTAACGATTAATTATATTTTTATATAATTAACATCATGATTTTATTGGTTTA
>JBQGON010000011.1:28455-44852 GCA_052087065.1 Vibrio sp.
TGATTTGATTTTATATCGTATCCTATACGTTATTAGATTATTGAACATTTTCTAATAACGTCTAATAGTTAACTTAATTACTCTAAATTCTTGGGGTAATTATGTGTTTAACTCTTGGAAGGAACCAATACATGAAATTGACGTTATTAACGTCGGCATTGATCTCTGCTGGCTTATTCTCTTCAGCGGTATCCGCTGCGACGATTGTTAATTTATCCTCAAATAGTGCCGAGGCGAAAAGTATGTCTCCCAGTGCTAACCCTGCTGCACAGCTTGGTCTTACTGATCAAACATTAAAAAGCACCAAAACCATTAGCGTTGGTAATAAAACTAAGGCTCGTGTTAAGCAATACTATAAAGGTGTTGAAGTTTATGGCCATTCTTTGGTAGCGGATGTTAACCAGCAAGGTTTGTATGCCAATCTCAATGGTAAATACGTTCAAGGTATTAATGACGACGTATTCTCTGTCACACCGAAGTTAAATGATAAACAAGCCATTCAAACAGTGTTACAAGAGAAAGGTTTGGAGACAGCAAAACGTAGCAGCGCCAAACTTTATATTTGGTTAGATGAAAGTAATCAAGCTCACTTGGTTTACTTGGTCGATGTGCTATTAATGTCGCCAGAGCCGTCTCGTCCATTTACTATTGTCGATGCGGTCACCGGAAAAGTGTTAAAACAATGGGAACAATTAGCTCATGATCGTCAAGCCACCGGGCCTGGTGGTAATCAAAAAACGGGTGAGTATTTTTACGGCACCGATTACGGTTATCTCATCGTTAGTGATAATTGTGCTATGACTAATGATAAAGTCGAAACGATTGATATGCAGGGACGTCAATCCGGCGGAAAAATCGTGAAGTTTAGCTGCCCGAATAGCCCTGAAGATTATGTCAATGGTGCGTATTCTCCAGCGAATGATGCCCATTATTTTGGTAACGTCATTTTTAATATGTATCAAGATTGGTTTAATACTGCCCCTCTAACATTTAAGCTGCAAATGCGTGTTCATTATGGGCAAAATTATGAAAATGCCTTTTGGGACGGTACCGGCATGACATTTGGTGATGGCGGTTCGACGTTTTACCCATTGGTTAGCTTAGATGTGTCCGGTCACGAAGTTTCCCACGGTTTTACTGAGCAAAACTCCGGACTGACGTATGACGGACAAAGCGGTGGTATTAACGAAGCGTTCTCTGATATGGCGGGTGAAGCGGTCGAGTACTATATGAAAGGCGCCAATGATTGGAAGATTGGAGCAGAGATCTTTAAAGCGAGTGGGGCATTACGTTATATGGATCGCCCAAGCCGTGATGGAGCGTCGATTGACAGTGCCAATGACTACTATAACGGATTAGATGTGCATTATAGTTCAGGGGTATTTAACCGAGCTTTCTATTTACTAGCAACGACTCAAGGTTGGGATACGAAAAAAGCATTTACTGTCTTTGTGAAAGCGAATCAATTGTACTGGAATGCCAACTCTAACTATGATGATGCGGCTTGTGGCTCGGTAAAAGCGGCCGATGATTTAGGTTATAGCACAGCGGATGTTACCGCAGCATTCAGTAAAGTCGATGTGGATGCCTCTTGTGAAGCGGGATCGGATGAACCGTCTTCAACAGAATTAGCCAATGGTCAACGGGTCGCTGATCTCTCTGGTCGTTCTGGTTCCGAAAAAGACTTTAGTATCAAAGTTCCAGCTGGACAGTCACAATTAAGTGTGCGTATTTATGGTGGCCAAGGTGATGTGGATTTGTATGTCAAATATGGCAGCCAACCCACTACCAACAACTTCGATTGTCGTCCATATAGAACGGGTAATACTGAGCTGTGTACATTTAGCGCACCACAAGCGGGTACCTATTATATTTCTTTGATAGGTTATCAAACCTATTCTGGAGTAACGTTGCAAGCTCAATACTAAGAGAGCTTAGTGATAAAAAGGCCAGATGCGATGCATCTGGCCTTTTTTATAGTAAAAATGTTCATAGTAAGAATGATGTTAGTTGTGCACATTCACGCTAAGCCGGTTAATCATCTTGTAATAATTCGGACCAATTGATGGCAAAGCGCTGCTCGTCTAATGGCGCTTGTGATGTCGTACACTCTAACCCTAGCTCTGTTCTGGCTTCCTTTTCAGAAAGACCAAGGTGATAGCATAAAAGATCGATCGCCATCTGATAGTTTGCTTCTGCCATGTTTATCCCTTTGTGATAGTAAGTAAAATCAATTTAGTTGCATATGCTTCTTTAGCCTAACGACAAAAAGCCCAATACTCAATGCGACCAAAGTCGTAGAGCCTATTGCATTCCTTTATATACGAGTGAGTTATCGGTTGTTGCTGGAAAAGAAATGTTGCAATTTAGTGGTCGGTATTGGTTTTAAATTTAACGACCATATATAGGTAATTAATGTATTGTCACGTATGATGCATTGAACTATTTTCGTTATTACGTTTCAGTCTGGAGAATTGTCGATGAAGCGAGTCATGTTATTCTTAGCGACCAACTTAGCGGTAGTGATGGTGCTCAGTGTCGTGCTGAACATTGTTTATGCAGTGACAGGCATGCAGCCAGGTAGCTTATCTGGATTGTTAGTGCTTGCGGCTGTCTTTGGTTTTGGTGGTTCATTTATTTCTTTGTTATTTTCAAAGAAAATGGCACTGATGTCCGTGGGCGGGTCAGTGATTGATAACCCGCGTAATGAGACCGAACATTGGGTATTGCAGACGGTGCAGCGCCAAGCTCAGCAAGCGGGTATTGGTATGCCAAGTGTGGCGATTTATGATTCGCCGGATATGAATGCTTTCGCCACTGGCGCAAAGCGTGATGACTCATTAGTCGCCGTCTCTACAGGGCTGTTAAACCAAATGACCCGAGATGAAGCGGAAGCCGTGTTGGCTCATGAGATCAGTCATATCGCCAATGGGGATATGGTTACCATGACATTAATGCAAGGCGTGGTGAATACCTTCGTCATTTTCTTAGCGCGTGTTGTTGCTAACCTTATTGCTAACCGTGACTCTGATGATGGTGAAGGCGGTAATGTATTCGCCTATTTTGCTGTGTCTATGGTGTTGGAGTTAGTTTTTGGTTTCTTAGCAAGCTTTATTACAATGTGGTACAGCCGCCATCGTGAATTCCATGCTGATGCAGGCTCTGCGCGCTTAGTCGGTAAGCAGAAAATGATTGCGGCGCTCGAGCGCTTAAAGATGAGTCAAGAATCACAGCTTGAAGGGTCGATGATGGCCTTCGGGATCACCGGCAAGCGCAGCTTGACCGAGCTGCTTATGAGCCATCCTCCTCTCGACAAACGCATCGCAGCGCTTAAACAACAGTAATCTCGTCAAGCCAGCATTCGTGCTGGCTTTTTACGTAATACGTCTCGTGACGTGCTGCTTATCATTCTTCACTGATTTAAGTTGTCAACAAATCAAAACTCAGCTAACGTATATGTTATACGGATTTTTATTTTGTATAACCTTTAGGTGAGTTATGGATTCAGAAGCGGTTGCTCAATTTTACCAAGCCCTGAGCAAAGACAACATCGATCAATTACCGACCATTTACCACGATAACATCATTTTCGAAGATGCCGCCCATCGGATTGAAGGTATCGACGCATTATGTTCCTACTTCTCACAGCTATATCAAAACGTTGAGCAATGTCACTTTGAGATTGAAGAACACCACCAATTTAACAACGTTGGTTTTTTGGTGTGGCAAATGACGTTGATTCATCCTAAGTTAAATGGAGGCCAGCCTTTTGTTGTTCCCGGTACAACACACCTCAACTTTCAAGATGATAAAGTGATATTTCATCGTGATTATTTCGATTTGGGGCAGATGCTCTATGAACAATTACCGATTCTGGGCCATGTGATAAAAGTCATCAAAAGGAAGCTTGGACAATGACGTGTGTGCTAATTACGGGGGCGACTTCGGGGATTGGTTTACAACTTGCCATCGATTATGCCAAAGAGGGATGGTCGGTGCTTGCTTGTGGGCGTAATCAAACTCAGCTTGATGAACTTGAGCAGACCTATCCCAACATTACGCCGGTTGCTTTTGACGTAACCGATTTGGAGCAAGTACATATCTCGTTTCGCGATTTGCCTCAATTTCCTGATTTATGGATATTGAATGCGGGCACCTGTGAGTATATCGAAAATGGCGACATGGACAGTGCTCTGGTCAAGCGTGTGATGGATGTGAACTTCTTCGGGATGGTCCATTGTATTGAGGCTTTGCAATCGTTGTTGCGTCATGGGGATCATGTGGCGGTCGTTAGCTCCATCGCTGGAGAAATGATTTTACCTCAATCACAGGCGTATGGCGCCTCGAAAACAGCCATCAGTTATGTGCTTAATGTACAAGCTGCAGAGTGGGCGAAGAAAGGTATCACTACCTCGATCATCTATCCCGGTTTTGTGAAAACGCCTTTGACCGACAAAAATACCTTTGATATGCCGATGATGATTCCAGTAGAAGAAGCATCACGTAAGATCCGTCAACAGCTAGTGCGACGGAAATCGCACATTTATGTTCCGTGGATGTTTACTGCCATAGTGAGACTCATAGGATTGTTCCCATATTCTTGGCAGCAAAAACTTGTTGGAAAATTAATTAAATAAGAAGGAGAGCAGTCATGAAAGTGGCCATTATTGGGTCTGGGATTTCAGGATTAACGACTGCGTACTATTTGCATTCACAGCACGATATTATAGTGTACGAAGCCAATGACTATATTGGTGGACATACTGCAACGGTTGATGTGAATTTGGCTGAAGCCTCTTATGCGATCGATACCGGATTCATTGTTTATAACGATCGTACTTACCCTAATTTTATGCATTTGATGAAAGAGATTGGCGTGAAAGGCAAAGCGACTGAAATGAGCTTTAGCGTCAAAAATGATAGTAATGGGCTTGAGTATAACGGCCATACTGTTGGCACGTTATTCGCGCAAAAGCGCAATCTATTGAACCCACAGTTTTATCGGTTCATCTCTGACATATTACGGTTTAACAAGTTGGCGAAAGCCTCCATTAACGAAGAGGCGCGCTCACAAACACTGGATGCATTTTTAACGGAACATCGCTTCAATGCATACTTTTGTGAGAACTACATTTTGCCTATGGGGGCGGCGATTTGGTCGTCCAGTTTAGCCGATATGCGTCAGTTTCCACTCGATTTCTTCTTACGTTTCTTTTTGAACCATGGATTGCTTGATGTCACGAATCGACCGCAGTGGTATGTCATCGAAGGTGGTTCGCGCAGTTATATCGATCCATTGACGCAGCATTTTGCTGACCGTATTCGTTTAAATTCTCCAGTGAGCGCCGTTGAGCGTAGTACCTCTGGCGTCAACGTGACCAGTAACGGTGAGACAGAAACCTTTGATGAAGTGGTATTTGCCTGTCATAGCGATCAAGCAAACCAGCTACTAAGCGATGCCACCACGCTTGAGCAAGAGGTGCTGGGCGCGATTCCTTATCAAGCGAACCAAGTGACGTTGCACACGGACACGTCTATTCTACCTAAGCATCAAGCGGCTTGGGCGTCGTGGAATTATTGGTTGCAAGGGGCTCAGCACGAAGAAAAACAGTTGCCTGCGGTCACCTACAACATGAATATATTGCAACAGATTGACGCGCCTAAGACGTTCTGTGTGACACTAAACCGAGACAATGCCATCGACAAGACAAAGATATTGCGTCAGTTTACGTATCATCATCCGGTTTTTACCGTGGATGGTTTACAGGCGCAGCGTCGTCGCAGTGAAATTAATGGTTACAATCATGTGTGGTTTTGTGGTGCATATTGGTACAACGGTTTTCATGAAGATGGTGTGCGCAGTGCGCTCGATGTAGTGACTGCGATGGGAGCCTATGCGGACAGTGTCTCGTCTGAGCAAGGGGTGGCGTAATGGCCTTGGTAAGCCGACTTATGATTGGCGAAGTGCGACATCGGCGCTTTACTCCCCGTCGTCATGATTTGAATTATGGCCTGTTTATGCCGAGTATCGATTTGGATGAGTGGGATCAGCTCAAGGCGTCTGTATGGGGATTGGGCGATTCTTGGTGGCATTGGGCGCGTTTGAAACGAGCTGACTATGTTGGTGGTGTTGGTGGTGCGGGGGATTTAAAATCTGCGGTGCAAGAGAAAGTCTTTCAACTTACAGGACATCGTCTCTCAGGCAAGGTGATTGCCGTGATTCACTTGCGCTATTTGGGGTTATATTTTAGTCCAGTCAACTTTTACTATGTATACGATGAGTCAGGAGAATTTCGCTACTTATTAGCAGAAGTCAGTAACACACCTTGGAACGAGCGCCACTATTACGCGGTGTCGGCCGATGAACATGAGCCCGACAATGGCTGGCAACAACCAAAAACCTTTCATGTATCACCGTTTAATCCGATTGATCAGGGCTATCAATGGAAAATGAAGCCACTGACCGAGAAATTATTTATTCATTTAGAATGCCACCGTCATGATAAAGAATTTGATGCCACCTTACTGATGAAAGGGCGGCCATTTACCACAAGGCAGTTATTGACGCTGCTATTAAAAACACCAGTGATGACGATAAAAGTGGTGGCAGGAATTTATTGGGAAGCATTCAAACTATGGCGTAAAAAAGTGCCCATTTATGATCACCCAGAACGCTAGAATAAGAAAAAGAAATGTAAGGAGAAACCTCGATGTTAGACACGTCTTCCATTCGAATTAATCAAAAACTGACGATCTGGCATAAGGGCGCGCGCGCAACCATTCTAAAAGCCTTATCTGTTGTGTACTTTGGCCAACTATCGATCCGTGAGCTTTATGAACACGATGATGAACCGGCTGTGTTGGAATTTGGACAAGATAATATTGGACAGCCTCATGTCTCGATTGATGTTTATCACCCAGACTTTTATCTACGCCTGTTGAAAGGCGGCAGTATTGGCGGGGCTGAGGCCTACATTGATAAATTATGGGATACCTCTGATCTGACCACATTAGTGGAGATCATGGCAAAGAACCAAGCCATGCTTGATGAGATAGAAGCCAAATCGGGCTGGTGGGCACGTCAGGCGACAAAAGTTGGTCATTGGTTAAAACGCAATACGATTGATCAAGCAAAGAACAATATTCTCGCGCATTATGATCTGGGCAATGAGTTATACGAGACATTTTTGGATAAAGCGATGCTGTATTCCAGCGGCTTATATTTAAGTAATGAGGATACATTAGAGCAAGCGCAGCATCAGAAAATGGAACGTTTGTGTCAACAGTTGGCGTTAACGCCGGATGACCATGTGCTTGAAATTGGCACGGGCTGGGGCGGAATGGCCATGTATATAGCGTCACACTACGGCTGCCATGTGACCACCACAACCATTTCCGATGAGCAATATCGCTATGCGCAAGCGCGAATTGAAGAGCAGGGTTTGACAGATCGTATTACGTTATTAAAACAGGATTATCGCTTACTGGAAGGGCAATACGATAAGCTGGTTTCTATTGAAATGATAGAGGCGGTCGGTAAACAATATTTACCCTCTTATATCGCCAAATGTCAGCAGTTGCTCAAACCAAATGGCATTATGGCGCTACAAGCGATTACGATCACCGATCAACGTTTTGAATATTATGGCCGTAATGTTGATTTTATTCAGAAGTACATTTTCCCAGGTGGTTTTTTGCCATCGGTGACGGTATTAGCGAATGCCGCGACCCAAAACACCGATTTGGTCATGCGTGATTTGCATGATTTTGGTTTCGACTATGGAAAAACATTACGTGAATGGCGCAAGCGTTTTGAAGCGGCACTGCCGCGAGTGCAAGAGCTTGGTTATGATGAGCGTTTTATCCGTTTGTGGCGTTTTTATTTTTGTTACTGCGAAGGCGGGTTTAAAGCGCGCAGTATCTCTGTTATCCATATGACTTTGACGCGTTCATAACTGATGTGGCAATTGTTGCTTATTTCCGTGTGGTTTCAAGTGCTGTGGTTTGTGACCGTACTTGGACAAACGACTTGGCAATGGTGGAGTGCCGCTGTGCTTGGTTTTACTCTCACTGCTAGTTTGCAGTGTGATACGCCGCGTTGGCGCTGGTGGGCAGGAGTCACAGTGCTCGGAATTGTGTTAGACAGTTTGAACACAGTGCTTGGCTTGTTCCAGTTCCCATCAGCTTTTATCCCAGTATGGTTAATGGTGTTGTGGGGGGCGTTTGCATGGTACAGCTGGTATCTCATCCCTATTATTACTCGCTGGCCGCGGGCTTTACAGGTGCTCGGTAGTGGCTTGAGTGGCAGTTTAAGCTATCTAGCTGGTGCACACTGGCATGCCGTTGAGCTACCACAAGGGCAACTTATCAGTGTTGTTGTCCTTATGTTGGAATGGGCGATATTAATACAGTACCTGATTTGGCAAAGGGAGCATGAGTATGATTAAGCGTTGGTTACTGCTGACGATAATAGCGATGTTGTTGAGTCACAGTGCTTGGGCGAAAGAGAGTCATTGGCCGCAATGGCAACGTGTTGGTCAGGCTCATTTTACTTGGTTGTGGTTTGATGTATACGATTCCACTTTACGCACCCCAAACGGCAAGTACGTCAGTCTTAAATCGCCACTGGCTTTACAGATCACGTACCGACGCTCGATTTCAGCAGAAGATTTACTGACGGCGACGGAAAAACAATGGAAAAAACTCAATTTTAAGAAAAATGAAATTGCGCAATGGATGGCAACACTTAACAAGGTTTTCCCCTCGGTTGAGGAAGGAGACCAATTGGTGTACCAGTCAAATGGTAAAACGGGGACTTTCTATTTCAAGCCTAGCGCTCAATCCGATTTTAAAACCATCGGCGAGATAACGGATACCACCTTTAATCGAGCATTTTTGTCGATTTGGTTATCACCAGAGAGTCAGTATCCAGAGCTAAGAAATCAACTTATTGGAGGTACATCATGATGGTTAAGTGTTTTTCATGGATAAAAAGGATCGGTTTGTTACTGATGGCTACCTGTTTACTCAGTAGTTGCAGTGCCGACATCAATGATTATAAAGGGACCTCACCGAAGTTTGACCTGTTCGAATACTTTCAGGGCAATATTGAAGCCTGGGGAATGGTAAAAGATTATACCAATAAACAAACTCGTCGCTTTCATGTCAATGTCCGTGGTGAGGTGAACGGCGATACGCTAACCTTGCACGAAGATTTTGTTTATGACGATGGTGAAACCGATACTCGTGTTTGGACAATTACTCGTCAGGGCGATGGACGCTATTTGGGTAAAGCTGGTGATATTATTGGCGATGCAACCGGTCAAGTTGTGGGGAACGCGCTGCAATGGCAATACGATTTTCGTTTAAAGACGGATGAACGTGAAATTGATGTGCATTTTGATGATTGGATGTACCGTCAGGACGATTGCCATTTGTTTAATACCACTAGCATTACTAAGTGGGGCGTAGAAGTGGGCGAAGTGACGCTGTTTTTCACTAAACACTAATCGGTGAGAAGAACACGTGAGAGACTCGAGTTCAGTGTCTGCGATTTACATGCAAATGCAGTGCGATAGGGTAAAAAATAAGGGAGCATTTATGCTCCCTTAATCATTTAAATACGTTGAACTACAGTTTGTCTGTTAGTTCTACCGCTTGACCAATGTAGTTAGCAGGCGTCATCGTTTTTAAACGCGCTTTTTCATCAGCAGGGATATCTAAGCCCTCGATGAAATCGTGCATTGCCGCTTCATTGACTCGTTTACCACGAGTCAGTTCTTTTAACTTCTCGTAAGGTTTTTCAATACCGTAACGACGCATGACCGTTTGGATAGGCTCTGCGAGCACTTCCCAGTTACGGTCTAGTTCGCTTACCAATGCATTGGCATTGATTTCTAGTTTGCTAATACCTTTTAGTGTGGATGTGTAAGCAATGATCGCATAGCCAACCCCCACACCTAAGTTACGCAATACCGTTGAATCCGTTAGGTCGCGCTGCCAGCGAGAAATAGGCAGTTTTTGTCCAAGATGATGTAACATCGCATTGGCAAGACCTAAATTACCTTCCGAGTTTTCAAAATCGATAGGGTTAACTTTGTGAGGCATGGTTGAAGAGCCAATTTCACCCGCGATGGTTTTTTGCTTAAAGTGGCCTAACGCAATGTAACCCCAGATATCACGGTCAAAATCGATCAGGATAGTATTGAAACGTGCAACGGCATCAAAGAGCTCAGCGATATAATCATGCGGCTCAATTTGTGTGGTATACGGGTTCCAATTCACGCCAAGCGATTCGGTGATAAATTCTTGACTAAATTGATGCCAATCGACTTCAGGGTAGGCTGACAGGTGCGCATTGTAGTTACCGACTGCACCGTTAATTTTTGCCAGAATTTCTGTGTTAGCAATTTGCTTATATTGGCGTTCCATGCGGTAGGCAACGTTCGCCATTTCTTTACCCATTGTCGATGGTGAGGCTGGCTGACCATGGGTACGAGACAATAATGGAATGTCGCGGTAGTCATGCGCTAGTTTACTAATACCATCAATGATATTACGGATTTCAGGGAGAATAACGGTATCGCGTGCTTCTTTTAACATTAAAGCGTGTGAAGTGTTGTTAATGTCTTCAGACGTACAAGCAAAGTGAATAAATTCATTGATGGCATGTAATTCTGGAATCTCGGCCACTTTCTCTTTTAAAAAGTATTCGACGGCTTTGACATCGTGGTTAGTCGTGCGCTCAATCTCTTTAATACGGGCGGCATCAGCTTCACTAAATTGTGTAGCAATGTCGTCAAGGTATTGTGTTGCTTCCTTGCTCAGTGATGGGACTTCTTTGATCTCTGGTGTGGCTGAAAGCTTCTGTAACCAACGTATTTCAACGATAGCACGATACTTTAGGAGACCAAATTCACTGAAGATACTGCGCAACGCAATCGTTTTACTTCCATAGCGACCATCTACCGGTGAAACAGCAGTCAATGCTGACAGTTCCATATTCTTCTCCTGAATATTGAGTTTAAAGGTTTAAGTGAAAAGGGGAACGAAAAATCATCATCAGTTACGTATGCAGCAAAAGTTGCTTGGCTTGCTCGACCATTTTTTTACGACCGAAGATAAGATGACGACGTTTACCACCAACCTGATTCCATAACACGGCACATCGGATACCGCTGAGTAGCAGGGCACGTACTTTATTCTGGCTGATAGTTTGTTGTAATACCGAGGGGGTGCCTGTAATTTGGATGCGTGGACCGATTGGACTAATCACATCGAGATACACACTGGCGAGATTACTGATCATTTGATCTTCGAATAAATCGAAGTGTTCCGTTTGACGAGATAGCATGTCTATACGGTCACCGAGTTGAGACATCGCGTCATTACGGGCAGACAATTTCTTTTGTAGAGCGAGTAAACTGATAATATAACGGGTGAGCTCACTGCCCGTCGTGGAATTATCAATCCCATTAACCATGGTTTCAAGCCCTAGTTTAAGGTTGCGTTCATGCCCAAAGACACTAACAGTGTCTTTGGGATCGGTGCATAAAATAGCACGGATGGAGGATTCAAACGCGTCTGTATCACATTGACCATTGCGCGCAACTTGTTGAACAAGCGCCGCTGCTTGGCATAAACCAGCAAAAGCAATAGTACGGTCGTATAGTGTATTAGCCACGTTATAGCTCCTTTATTTACAATTAAACTCGAGACTCAATAATTCCGCCGCCAAGGCATACTTCACCTTGATAGAAGACGGCAGACTGACCTGGAGTAACGGCGACTTGTGGCTCATCAAACACCACGTTCACACGGCTGTCATCCAGAGGGGTGACGACACAAGCAATATCCGTTTGGCGATATCGCGTCTTCACGCTGCAGCGTAATGTTTCGGTTAATGGTTCTTGGCTTATCCAGTTCATTTGAGATGCAACCAGACCATTAGATTTCAGCAACGGATGATCACCACCTTGGACGGCAATCAACACATTACGTTCTAAATCTTTTTCCGCGACATACCACGGCAATTCACTGCCATTTTTTAGACCGCCAATATGCAAACCTTTACGTTGACCTAAGGTATGGTACATCAAGCCTTGATGTTGTCCAATAACCTCGCCTTCAGGCGTTTCAATATTACCGGGTTGTGCTGGTAGGTAACGTGAAAGAAACTCAGTGAATTTACGTTCACCAATGAAACAGATACCGGTTGAGTCTTTTTTCTTGGCGGTAATGAGATCTTGTTCTTCTGCAATCCGGCGCACTTCTGGTTTTTCTAATTCGCCCACCGGGAACAAGCTCCGCGCAACTTGTTGATGCGTTAACGCATGCAAAAAGTAGCTTTGATCTTTATTGCTATCGAGACCGCGCAACATTGCCGCTTTTTCGCCATTCTCTGGGAAGGTACGACGCACGTAATGACCCATTGCAATGTAGTCGGCATCGAGCACTTCGTCAGCAAATTCTAAGAAAGCTTTAAATTTAATTTCTTTATTACACAGAATATCAGGGTTCGGTGTACGACCTGCTTTGTATTCTTCAAGGAAATACTCGAAGACGTTGTCCCAATACTCGGCCGCAAAATTGATTTTGTGCAAATGGATACCAAGTTTGTCACAAACGGCTTGCGCATCCGCAAGATCCTCTGCTGCCGTACAGTATTCTTCACCGTCATCTTCTTCCCAATTCTTCATAAACAAGCCTTCAACATGATAGCCTTGTTGTTGAAGAAGATAGGCCGAAACGGATGAATCTACACCACCAGACATGCCGACAATCACTTTTTTCTGATTGTTTGCGTTAAGGTTCTCTGACATAACTTAATACCACTCAATTAACTTGGAGTCAGATTCTAACAGAAAGATTTTTGCTAGGACAGTTGATTACTCGTGATCATTATAAAAGCGAATCACAGTGAGGAAAAATCCGCCAATAATGGGCATGGTATTGCACGGATGTTGTCGATTTTTTCACCCTCGGAAAAGCAATTAAATCACGGACAGACGAAAGTGTTTTACCCCTAAAGTAGTGTCTATTTAATGCAATTGGATTTATATCAATAAGACTTAAATTGAGCGCAGTATTTAATCACAATGTGGTTTATTTATTTTATTTTTATGGGCTTATGAATGAGCGATAGGGAATCGATAAATTAGTTCACTTGTCGCAATCGGTTGCTTTTATTTATTTTAACAATAATATTGGTGAGTAAACGTTTGCTATAACTAAAAACATTGTCGAACATGTCTGCACGAGGTAAAATCCTCGCCCGTTTATCTCTATTCGAATTTGTTAGGTATTATGAAATTTCCGGGACGCCGTAAGTCTAAACACTATTTTCCGGTTCACGCACGTGATCCGTTAGTTATTCAATCCCAAGAAGCTGAAAAGCTATCCAAAACACATATTATTGGTGTTGAGCAAACCTTGGTAGATATTGAAGCAACGGTAGGCAGTGAGCTGATAGCACGTTATGGATTGAGTAAAGGGCATTCGCTACTTATTGATGATGTTCAAGCAGAAGAACTCTACAATGAATTAAAAGATAATGACTTAATTACCAATGAGCATGCTGGCGGAACGATAGGAAATACCTTACATAATTACTCTGTACTGGCGGATGATCGATCCACGTTATTAGGTGTAATGAGTAATGACATTAGAATTGGTAGTTATGGCTACCGCTATTTGTGTAATACATCAAGCCGTATGGATTTAAACTATTTACAAGGGGTTAATGGTGCAATAGGGCGTTGCTTTGCATTAATCACTGAAGATGGCGAAAGAACATTTGCTATCAGTCCGGGGTTGATGAATCAATTACAACCGGAAAGTATTCCTGAATCTATTTTTGCTAATGCGTCCGCATTAGTGTTAACGGCTTATTTAATTCGTGGTAATAATGGCGATCCGATGCCTGCTGCCACCATGCAAGCGGTCGAATATGCGAAACAAAATAATGTTCCGGTCGTATTAACCTTAGGCACGAAGTTTGTCATTGAAGACGACCCACAATTTTGGCGTGACTTTCTAAACGAACATGTGTCCGTTGTCGCTATGAATGAAGATGAAGCGATGGCGCTGACGGGTGAAGATGACCCGTTGCTGGCCTCTGATAAAGCGCTGGAGTGGGTTGATTTAGTTTTATGCACCGCGGGGCCCGTTGGATTATTTATGGCGGGCTATTGTGAAGAAGACAGTAAACGTGAAACAACGCTGCCATTGTTGCCAGGAGCGATACCTGAATTTAATCGTTACGAGTTTAGTCGACCCGCGATGAAAGCAAGTTGCGTCAATCCGATGAAAGTTTATTCACATATTGCTCCCTATATGGGAGGCCCAGAAAAAATTAAAAATACCAATGGTGCAGGAGATGCGGCGCTGTCCGCATTGTTACATGATATGTCAGCAAATAAATACCATAGAGATATTGTGCCTAATTCGAGTAAACATCAGCATGAATTTTTAACTTATTCGTCTTTCTCGCAAGTGTGCAAATATTCTAATCGTGCTAGTTATGAAGTATTAGCCCAACATTCCCCGCGTTTATCTAAAGGTTTGCCTGAACGTGAGGATAGTTTAGAAGAAGCATATTGGGAACGATAACTCTCTTGAAATTAAAAGAATAAATGCATAATAATCATGCGATAAAAATAAAAAAGGCTCCTAATGAGGAGCCTTTTTAATACCGTTATGCAACGTAATTAAATGGCGAAATCTTCTAAAGATTTACCTTCGTCTAGTGCTTTTTGAATGGTTGAAGGTGTACGACCTTGACCGGTCCAAGTTTTTTCTTGGCCATTAGTATCAACGTATTTATATTTAGCTGGACGTGGTGCGCGTTTACCTTTTGCTTTGCTCTTGGTTTTTGTTTCACCAGATAGCGCAGTAATTAACGCGTTAACATCAATACCATCGGCAGCGATTTTTTCAGCAATTGCAGATAGTTTTGCTTCTTGTTCAGCAAGTGCTGCACGTTCTTCTTCTTCTGCTTGACGACGTTCTTCAACAACAGTGTTTAATTTATCAAGTGCTTCTTCAAGCTGTTCTAAAGTTAAGTCTCGAGCGAATGCACGTAAACTACGAATGTTTAGTAGAGTTTTTGTTAAATCAGACATGACCGTTTCCCATTAAATAAAATCAAATAATTTAAGTAATTTTAAACCGAGCTTTTTATTCTTACAACATCCGGAATGAAATAATAATAATATTTCGGAGATAATATATGCTATACGACTTATTTTCCAACAAAAAGTTCAGTTCATAAACTTATATGGTGATGAATTGGAGAAAAACAATTGTCAATAAATGTAAAAATTTATTATTAAGTGAGTATGGATGCATAACAAAGTTAAAGTTTCGTAAATTATTTATAAGTTGGCGATAAAGTGACCACCTAACATGTTGATTGATATTCCGGTTGCATTGATGTTTTGAATACGTACAATAGCCGCCACCTAAGCGAGGATAAGTTGATAAATAACGATTAACGTTTGTTTACGGCTTGATTCTCGACGTAGAGGCGCGGTAGTCATCAGTATTTATGGTTGGAGTGATGTCAATGAACCATAAAGAAAGGGGCGATCGCCGAAGCGAGTATATCGATCACATATACCTGCTGGGGTTGTATTGAATAAGTACAACACTGCCATAGTCTATTGTGTTTTTAAACTATGGAGCGCTACTGTAGGGTTGGGTGGAGTGTTCGCTTCCCTTTCGCTTGCTTCAACATAATTGTTATTATGAATAATAATTGTCTGCAGTAGATCTCTAACCAACAAAATTGGTTTTTGAAGATCATGAATTTAATCGATTTTTCTACCTCACCGTTATCGCTACTACCACCGGTAGTCGCTCTCAGCCTAGCCATTATTACTCGTCGTGTTTTAGTGTCTCTTGGTGTTGGTATTGTATTAGGCGCCTTGCTTCTTGCTGACTACTCGTTCACGAATATAGTGATTTATATTTGGCATAAAGTCACCGCGGTATTTGTCAGCGATGGTAGCCTGAATACTTGGAACATGAGTATTTTAGGTTTCCTTATTCTATTAGGTATGATGACCGCCTTATTGTCGCTCTCTGGTGGAACACATGCGTTTGCTGAATGGGCACAAGTCCGGGTGAAAAGTAAACGTGGTTCTCAGCTACTCGCAGCCTTTCTTGGCGTATTTATTTTTGTTGACGATTACTTTAATAGCCTTGCCGTCGGGTCTATTTCTCGACCGGTAACGGATCGCTTTTATGTGTCTCGTGCAAAATTGGCTTACGTACTCGATTCTACCGCGGCGCCGATGTGTGTTGTTATGCCAGCATCAAGCTGGGGCGCTTACATAATGACGCTGGTCAGCGGAATTTTAGTCAGTCATGGCATTACTGATTACACGCCGTTAGGG